>SHUM01000055.1 GCA_009691245.1 Acidobacteriota bacterium
AAGCTCCAGGGTCAATTATAGATCGAAGAAAAGTCGATTGGGCTTGAGCCCGTAAGATTAACCGGTGGTAACCTGGCCAGGAGACTCTTCGGCGGCTTTCTTCTTCTTGATCTCCAGACTCTTGCCCACCCATTCATCGGCGGTCGTCAATAGCTGCTCGCGCTCGGCGGGCGAGTCCACCAAATCCGCTTTCTCGCGATACAGAAGATTCAGATAGGCCATGGCATCATCGTACCTTTCACGGTTAGCCATCGCTTTCTGGATCGCCTCCATCCCTTCCTCGATCAGGGGCATATTGACTTCCGCCAAAGCGGCCCTCTTCTTGGCATCCTTGATCGGCTCGTCGGCACGCAATTTCAATTCTCTCTTCAACTCCATGCGGGGCTGATAGGTCTGAGTCCAATTGATGACCCCAATGGAATAATACGCTTCGGCGTTGGTAGGCTCCACGGCAATCTGCTTTTTGTAAAACTCTTTGGCGTCATTTAACCGCCTCATCTGGAAGTAGATGCTGGCGATTCCGCTGATGCTGCCGATGCTCGTGGGATCTTGCTGTAAAACCTTCTGGAACTCCGCGACCGCCTGCTCTCCAATCTGCTTATTGGATTCCGAGTCCGCTCCGGGAACATATTGATTGGCGTAGGCGGTGGCCAGATAAAGCCGCGCGTTGAGCAATGTGGGGTCCAGATCAACGGCCGCCTTGAAGTGCTCTACAGCCACCTGGAATATCTGCGCCTTGAAGGCGGCTACCCCTTTGTTCAATTCGTCGCGAGCCTTAAGCTTTGAGCAGCCCGAGGCCAGCAACAGCGCAGCAATTGCCAGCATCGGGGCCAGCATCGCCGCTAATGAAAATTTTCGATTCTGTCGCTTCATTGGTATTCTCCGAAACATTTGTTCATGATCCCCGCGCCTGACCCGCAGCCAGAGGCGAAGTTTCCCAACCTATTTCAAATCCGGAACTACTGTCAATTGCCTTCTTCCATCTGCTGCGTGATCAGGCCAATCTTGTCGATGCCGGCGCCTTTGGCAATATCGATGACCTCGGCGACCTTGGCGAAAATAACCTCTTTATCCCCGCGGACAAACATGATGCGCTCGGCGCGGGTCTTAAAAATTTCCAGCAGCCGCGGTCCCAAATTATCTCTGGTGACATCGTCCTGGTTGATCTTCAGATTTCCCTGCTGGTCCACGGAGACGACCACGGTGCGATCGTCGGTATCCTGCTGCTTTTGCGGATTCGGGTTAGGCTGGGGCACCTGGGCATCCAAACCGTTGGGAATGCGCGGGCTGATGACCATGAAAATGATCAGCAGGACGAGTAGGATGTCGATCAAAGGAACGATATTGGGCTCGGATTTCGGCCCGTGGCCAGTTCCGACTGACATGCCCATAAACTACCTCCCGAAAACTGCGCCCGGCTCTGTCGAGCCGGGGAAAGGGTTGAATTCACGTCCGGCGGGCTCACCTAGATCGAAACCCGCCGTGGCGTGCAGGTGAAGGCCTCCGCCATTAACAAACATGGCGCCGTCAATAAACCTGTTTTGACATCCCGGGTTCCACCTTCTCGGTGATCAACCCCAGCTTTTCGACCCCCGCCGAGCGGATGGCGTCCACGGCGTTGACCACGGTTTCAAACTTGGCCCGCGCGTCGCTTTTGACGTACACAGTCTTTTCAACGCGATCGGCCATGGCCGCTTCCACATCCGAGGTCAAGTCCTCCACGCTCGTCTGGTCCGAGCCCATGAAGATGTTCCCATCGCGAGTGATGCCCACCAGAACTGCGTCTTCCTTGTCTGCATCAGGCAATTCGCGGTGGTTGGTGGTTTGCGTCAATTCCACGCTCACCCCCTTTTGCAGCATGGGCGTCACCACCATGAAGATGATGAGCAGAACCAGCATGATGTCCGCCATGGGGACCACATTGGGTTCCGAATTGACGCCGCTTAATGGTTTCTTGAAGGGCATTACTTCTTGCCCCCGGAGCGTTTCACGAAGTAGTCGATCAACTCGGAGGAAGAGTTATCCATCTCCACGTCGAGCGATTCGGTGAGCCCCGTAAAGTAGTTGTAAGCCCACACGGCCGGGATGGCCACAAACAGCCCGATGGCGGTGGCCACCAGGGCTTCTGAGATTCCGCCGGCGACCGCAGCCAAACCTGTGGCTTTGGACGAGGCGATACTCTTGAAGGCATTAATGATGCCGACCACGGTGCCGAACAGGCCGACGAAGGGGCCAGTGGAGCCGATGGTGGCCAGCGTGCCCAGTCCGCGCTTCATTTCAGCGTGAACGATGGCGGAGGCGCGCTCCAAAGCGCGGCGGGACGATTCAATTTCTTCGCCCGAGATAGCGCCCGCCTGATGAGCCTGGAACTCCTGCAGGCCGGCGGTTACCACCTTGGCCAGGTGCGATTTCTTGTGTCGCTCGGCGATGCGAATGGCTTCGTCAATCTTGCCTTCGCGCAGTGCGCCGGCCACCAGCGGAGCAAAGGTACGGGACTGCTTGCGGGCGCTGGAGAAAGCCATATAACGGTCAATCATCACACCCACCGACCAGGCTGACATGAGGAACAAAAGCACCACGACCACCTTGGCAAGAAGACCCATGGTGCGCCACATTCCCAACATGTCAAAGCTGACCGCTTCCTGGAAAAACCACATTCCGAGCAAATTCACATCCAACATCTTACTTTCTCCTCCTCAGGATCCTGTATAGACCCTGAATTTGATTCATAGTTTTTCTAAAATTCAGGTCCCAAGAACCTGGTTCCGAACTTGATTACCATTGCCTGCCGTTGCTGGTTTCCTGCTGCAAAAAACATTCCGCGGTGATCTTGTCTCTGGCATTGACAACGCTCACCAGCGGCCGGGCTCCTCCGTGAGAGCAGCGCGCGGATCGCTTACCCGCCCGCTTATCCCCCAAGAGTGAAATTCACATCAATGGACGTAATGACTTCCACTGGCACGCCATTGAGCATGGTCGGACGATAGCGCCAGTTGCGAACCGCATCCAAGGCCGATTGAATCAACAGCGGATGGCCGCTGACGACCTGCAACTCCTGGATGGTGCCGTCCTTGCCGATCACGCCTTCCAGCTTCACCGAGCCTTGAATGCGGGCCTGACGAGCCAAGGGAGGATAAACCGGGTTGGATTTATTGACCAACTGCGGAGGCTGCACTTGTCCGCCCACGCGAACCCGTTCCGGCGGCGGGGGCGGGGGGGGCGGCGGCGGCGCGGCGGCTCCACCAATCATGCCCAGAATGTCTGTCCCAGAGCCATAAAAACCGCTGGCAATGCCGCCTTCCACGCCAGCCATTTGATCCTGCGGTGGCAGCGGATCTTCCTTGACGATCGCCACTTGCTTGGGGATGGCAATGGGCTGCACAAACTCTTGCCGCCGCATGAGACGCGCCACGACTTTAATGGTTGCCGCAGTGGGCGGAGGAGGCGGCGGCGGGGGCGGCGGGGGCGGCGCCATCAGGAATGACATCACCTGCATCCGGGGTAGCGCCTCGTTGTAAATCAATGGGATGAGCACCAGGACAGCGACGATAGTCGTCTCCATAATAAAGGAGATCACTAGCGAGGCAGGCTTCTTTTTATTAGTCTTGATCGCTAAGTCGAGGAGCGATTGTTCAAACATTTCTCACAACTCCTAAATTATCTCCTGCCACCGGCAACCAAACGGCGCGATCCGTTCGAGCCAGGTACAGGGAATCGCTGGAATGCAGACAACAAGCTCTATAATTCTCTTACGTCCGAAGCCGGGGGAGAATGCAACCGCCGCCAGCTAATTCAAGGAGCCGTTGCTCCCCACTACAACTTACACATCCCTACAGAAGGGTCCGAGCATAAACTACTTTTTCGCCAGTGGCAAGAAAAATAACACATCGTCCGGAAAAATAATTTTTGCCCAACGCAACGGCGCTCAGGCCTTTGCCCCAGCGCCAATCTTCGCACGCTTCCCCGCGCCTCTTACCCGCTCGGCAGCCATTCCGCCGCGTCCACCGCTGACTCGAACATAATCCAGCCAACTCACCACAAAGGGAGCCGCCACTGAGAACGACGAATAGGTGCCCACCAAAATTCCCACGACCAGAGTGAAGGCGAATCCGCGCAGCACATCTCCGCCGAACAAGTAGAGGGAGAGCACGGAGAGGAACGTCAATCCGCTGGTAAGGATGGTGCGGCTCATAGTCTGATTGATGCTGCGGTTGGCCATGGGGGCCAAGGGCTCTCGGCGATTCAGTCGGAGATTCTCGCGAATGCGGTCAAAGATGACGATGGTATCGTTCACCGAGTATCCCACCAGAGTTAATAGCGCGGCGATCACGGTGAGCGAAATTTCGTAATCAAATATCGACAGGAACCCGATGGCGATAATCACATCATGGAAAGTCGCGAGCACCGCTGCCACGCCGTAGACCAACTCGAAGCGGAAAGCGATGTAAACGAGCATCGCGAGCAGGCCCAGCAGCGTGGCGTTCAACGCCTGCATCCGTAGCGCCGCACCGACTTTGGGTCCGACGATCTCCACGTTGCGCACCGCGTAAGGCTCCACCTGGAATTCCTGCTCCAAGGCATCGATAACTGCCTCTGATGCTCCCTCAACGCCTCGCAAATCGCCGACAGCGGCAATCATGCCATTGCGTGGCGGGGCGTCGCGAAACGCCACGATTCTCTGTGCCAGACCAGCCGACTGCGCTGTAATCTGTTCCGGAGTCGCGCCCCCGACGGCCAACGCGGGCGACTGCGCCAGCACTTGGGCAATCGAATTAGTGCCAATCTCGTTGAAGTTGGACTTGCTTCCAGTAACATTAAATTCTTGCTGCAACGCTTTCACAATAGCCTGGCGTCCCGCATCCAACTGGTTGTCTGTAGCCTGCATGTCCAGTGAGACCAGCAGTTCGTTGTCAGCTACTTCGCCAATCTGCTGCAGCGTGGGCTCACCGAGCCCCTGCGCCACCAGGACATCACGCAGCCGGTTCAGCGGCGGTGCATCTTTGAACTTAAGGGATACCTGGGTGCCGCCGCGGAAGTCGATCCCGTAGCGCGGCCCGCCCTTAATCACCAGCGAGACGATTCCGGCAAGGCTGATCAAAATGGAGCCTGTTACAAAGATCCATTTCTTGCTGATCCAGTCAATTTGTAAGTTCTTGAATAATTCCATTGGTAACTTTGTAACTCCAGGCGGCCGGCCCGCCTATCTTCTCAATTTACTTTGACACTAGCGAGAGAACTTTGTTCCCTTTTGATTCCATGCGTGCATGCATCCGCGCAGTTTGCCAAAATCAGATGCTCAGAGTGGCATTGCGACCGGAGCGGGACACCACATAATCAAACAGCACGCGCGACACAAAAACACCGCTGAACAAGTTCGCTCCCAAACCCAGTGTCAGCGTAACGGCGAATCCCTTGACGGGTCCCGAGCCGAACAAGAACAGGAAAAATGCCGCAATAATGGTAGTGGCGTGCGTGTCCACAATCGTAATCCAGGCCTTGCTGAAACCTGTCTGCAGAGCCGACACAGCGGTCTTGCCCTCGCGCAACTCTTCCCGAATGCGCTCGAAGACCAACACGTTGGTGTCCACAGCCATGCCGATGGTCAGAATAATTCCCGCGATGCCGGGCAGCGTCAGCGTGGCATGGATGTAACCCATGGCGGCCATCAGCAGCACCAGGTTAATGAACAGCGCGACCACCGCATTCACCCCGGAAACCTTATAGTAGAACAGCATGAATACGGTGATGGCCAGAAAGCCCACCAGCGAAGCCACGACGCCAGCTCGAATGGAGTCGGCTCCCAGCGAGGGACCCACCGTGCGCTCTTCCAGATATTCCATGGAGGCCGGCAATGCGCCGGCGCGCAGCACCAAAGCCAGATCGTTCGCGCGCTGCTGCGTAAAGCGGCCCGTGATGCGTCCCGAGTCGGAGATGCGGGCCTGAATGGTGGCCACCGTCTGGATGCGCTTATCGAGCACCACGGCGAGCAGGTTGCCAATGTTCGATTCTGTAAATGCACCGAAGCGGCGAGCGCCATCCGAAGTGAGAATGAAGGATACTTCAGGGCGGTTATTTTCATCCTTACTGGGTTGCGCATCGCGCAATTCGCGCCCCGTAACCGCTGGTGATTTGGTCAATATGTACCACTGGCGAACGGGCGCGGCGGTAGCGGTCTCCGGCGCCTCGACCGACTCCGCCACTTCGGTTCCGGGAGGCAGCACTCCGCCGGATGAACCCAGCGCATCCTGGCGCGTCGGGAACGGCCCGCCTTCCACCTTCTTGATCTCCAGTAGCGCCGTCGTCTGCAAAATTTCCTTCACGCGCTGCGGATCGTCTACGCCGGGCAACTGAATCAGAATTTCGTAGGTACCCTGCCCGCGCTCCTGAATGGTGGGCTCGGAGACGCCCAGACTGTCAATGCGATTGCGGATGGTCTCCACGCTCTGGGTTACGGCGCGCTGGCGCAGGTCGCCCAATATCGACGCGCGGATGACCATCTTGTATCCGCCGGCCTCCGGGGTCAGTAGCCAATTCAACTCGGTCTCTTCCACGGCCTGGCGGAATGCGGAGGTCTGCTCGTCGGGAACGCCTTCGATGCGAATCCCGCCATCATCCATCAATTGCAGGGCATCGACGCGGAGCATGGAGGCGAAAGAAATTTGGCGGGAGTTCAGGGTCTGCTTCAAACGCTCAATGGTAAGGTCCGCCTCGCCGTTGACCGCGTCGTTGACCATCACCTGCATCACCAGGTGCGTGCCGCCTTTGAGATCCAGTCCCAACGGGATGCGCTTTTCGACATTCGTGCGCAACTGCCCCACGCTGGTTGGCAGGCCAACGATTCCAATGATGCTGACCACCAATACGGCCAGCGTTATCAGCGCTCTTCTGCCCAGACTTGCGTTCATGCCCTGCCCTTCTCCGGTCCCTCATGCATCCACTTGCAACTGCCAATTTCAAAAGACGAATGTCGTCTTTCGCCGCCATTAAACTTTATGGAGTTTCCTGCTCGGGATTCTCC
Source organism: Acidobacteriota bacterium (assembly GCA_009691245.1). Taxonomy (NCBI): domain Bacteria; kingdom Pseudomonadati; phylum Acidobacteriota; species Acidobacteriota bacterium. The sequence continues at coordinate 7,019 of SHUM01000055.1, forward strand.
AGCGCCGTAATCGCGCCACGCTGCACTTCCAGCTTCACCGCGTCCGGCGGCACTCGCAGCACAACATATTCATCCCGCAAACCAACAATCGTACCATGAACTCCGCCCACCGTGACCACTCGATCACCATTCTTTAAATTCGCCAGCAACTCGGCCAATTTTTTCTGGCGTTTCTGATTGGGCAGAAACAGTAGAAAGTAGAACACCAGCAGGATGGCAATGTAGGGGAGAAACTGAATGAGCGCGACGCCCCCCGACGCGGCCTGAAATAAAAAGTTTGCGAAATACAAAATGGTTGACTCTCTTCCAGATAACTTTTCAGCAAATTTTCGGACAGAACTCCGGCTTTAAATTCCACAACACAAACCGATAAATTATGGAGCTTCCCCTTGAACGCGAGGGGTGAAATCGGACAGGAATCGGTCAAACTCTCCAGACGCAATAGTTTCCCGAATCCGGCGCATGGTGTCAAGGTAAAAAAAGAGATTATGGTAACTGTTCAGCGCGCGACCCAGCATTTCTCCCGAGATAAACAGGTGCCGCAGATAGGCGCGCGAGTAGCGGCGGCAGACTAGGCACGCGCAGGATTCATCGAGCGGACGCGGGTCGCGCGTGAAGCGTGCCTGCCGTATGTGCACTCTCCCTTGCGAAGTAAACAGATACCCATTGCGACCATTCCGTGTGGGCAACACGCAGTCCATCATGTCGATGCCCAGCGCGACATATTGTGGCAGCTCTTCCGGCAACCCTACGCCCATCACGTAGCGCGGCTTGTTGTGCGGAAGAAACTGCGCGGCCTCGGCGGCAAGGTCGTAGGTGATGGGGCGCGACTCTCCCACCGAGAGTCCACCGATAGCGAAGCCGTCCAAGCCTTTCCCCTCGTGTTCCATCTGCACCAGCGCCCGCGCGCAGTCGCGCCGCAGCTCGGGATGGGTGCCGCCCTGCACGATGCCGAATAGCGCGCCGATCTGCACGGCGTCGGGCGGTGATAGAAGTCGCAGCGCCTGCAACGCCTGCTGACTGCGCGCCGCCCAGCGCAGCGTCAACTCCATGGACTTGCGCGCCACCACTTCAGTAGCGGGAAATTCCGTGCACTCATCCAGCACCATGGCCACGTCGGAGCCCAGCTTCCACTGAATCTCCACCGCGCGCTCCGGTGTCAGCTCATGTTTCGAGCCATTCAGATGCGAACGAAACTCCACACCCTGCTCGCGCACCTTGCGCAGGTGGCTCAAGCTGTAGACCTGGAAGCCGCCGCTGTCGGTGAGGATGGCGCGAGGCCAGCTCATGAAGCGATGCAGTCCGCCGAGTTCGCGGATGACTTCTTCGCCGGGTCGCAGAAACAGATGATAGGTATTGCCAAGAATAATCTGCGCGCCCAAGCCTTCGAGATCAGCTTGCGTGAGTCCCTTCACCGTAGCCAGCGTGCCCACCGGCATGAAGACGGGCGTCTCCACCACGCCGTGCGGCGTCTGGAGCAGGCCGCGGCGTGCGCGTGTCCTGGTATCTTGATGCGTAACGGAGAATTTTATTTGGCCCGGCAGCGTCAAGCCGGAAGAGGTTTCGATCGGGGAGGAGGCCAACGGCGACAATTCGCTCATGCCGCCGCCCCGGCATAGATCTCCAGCACCTGATCGACGGAGCGATCCCAACTGAAGCGCTGTATCTGCTGGTGTCCGCGTGCGCGCAATTGAGCGCGCAGAGCTTCGTCCGTCAGCGCGCGCTGAATGCCACGGGCAATATCGAACACGTTCTCCGGATGCACCGTTACCGCGGCATCGCCCACCACCTCCGGCAGCGACGACACGTTGGAGGTAACCACCGGCGTCCCCATCGACATGGCCTCCAGCGGCGGCAGGCCAAACCCTTCATGCAACGAGGGGAACACGAACACCTCGGCCGATTGATAGAAGATGCGCAGGATTTCCTGCGGCAGGAAGCCCAGGAAGCGCACGTTTGTTTGCATGCGCGTGCGCAGGACCGTGTGGCGCAGCTCGGGATGCTCGCTCAACTCATCGCCGATGATCAGCAGCTTGAGATTCTGATAAGTAGGGTGCGCCAGCAACTCGCCCTTCACCACCGCGAAGGCTTCGATCAGCCGAGGAAGATTCTTCTGTGGCCGCGCGCTGCCCACATAAAGGAGAAACGGATCTTGCACGCCGTAGCGTTCCTGCACTAGCCGAATCTCCTCCCGCCGAGCCTGCCCGCCCGTGCCGTTGCCCATGTCGTCCGAGATTGTTCCGGACAAATTTCCAGACAGGCGCCCGGCCAGCAGGAATCGCTCGTCCAGCGCATTGGCGATCACCGAAATTTTCTCCCCAGGGACCGCAAAAAGATTTTCGATATCGCGTTGCGTGGCGCTGGAAACCGCCAGGATTCTTCGCGCATTCATCATCGTGCGGCGGGTCATTTGCACGCGCAACCGCTGTCGCCAACCGGTCTGGCTGGTGTATAGAAAATCGGCGAGATCATGAACGGTCATCAAGTAAGGGCAGGGCGACAACAACACCGGTTGCAGGTAAGGGATGTGCAGCAGGTCGATCCAGGATGAGCGGATAAGCTGGTGCAGTTGCATCGCTCGCCACAGCCGCCCGCTACCGTTCCAGTGCAGCACGCGAAAATTACCTGGCAGCGGGAGCAGATTCTCCGCCGACTTCTGATCGCCCAGCAGAAAGTAGTCGTTCTGCGACCCCCGCGCCGCGAGCTTCTGCACCAGATTGCGGATGTAGGTGCCTACGCCGAAATCTTCGATGCGCCGAATATCGATAGCAATTCTCATCAGCGCCTCATGAGCGGGCCAGTGTGAAAGTGCCGTGTCTGACAGAGCCGCGACCGTCAGGGAGCGGGGGTTGGTTTCGTTGCGAAGTTCAACCCCCGCTCCTTCACGGCCGCGGCACTGTCACAACATCAGAAAAAAACTCTAGCCGCGTCGCCAGCCGTAGAGCGGAAATTGATTGGCCAGCGCCAGCACATTCTTCTGCACCGCGGCCAGCGCGGCGTCGTCCTTGGTGTTGCGCAGCGCCTCGGCGATGTACGCGCCGACTTTCTTCATCTCCGCTTCCTTCATGCCGCGAGTGGTAAGCGCCTGGCTGCCCACGCGGATGCCGCTCGGGTTGAACGGCGTGTTGGTGTCAAACGGAATGGTGCTGCGGCTAATGGTGATGTTGGCGCAATGCAGCGCCGTCTCGGCTTCCTTGCCGCGCAGCCCGCCTTGCGAAAACACATCGACTACCATCAGGTGCGTGTCGGTGCCGTTCGAGACCACGTGGAAACCTTCCTTCATCAATACGTCAGCCAGTGCGCGCGCGTTGGCCACCACCTGACGACCGTACTCCTTGAACTCCGGCGTCAACGCTTCCAGGAAGCACACCGCCTTGGCCGCCATCACATGCACCAGCGGCCCGCCCTGCATTCCGGGGAAGACCACCTTGTCAACGGCCTGCGCATACTGCGCTTTGCACAGGATCATCCCGGAGCGCGGCCCACGCAGCGTCTTGTGCGTGGTGGAAGTAACCACGTCGGCGTGCGGCACCGGACTCGGATGGACCCCCGCGGCGACCAGCCCCGCGAAGTGCGCCATGTCCACCATCAAGAGCGCGCCCACTTTGTCGCAGATGGCCCTCATGCGCGGAAAATCCATCTCCCGCGCGTACGCGCTGCCGCCGGCGACAATCAACTTGGGCTTCTTCTCAACCGCCAGCGCTTCCAGCGCGTCGTAGTCGATCGTCTCCGTCTCCTTGCTTACTCCGTAGGGAACGACGTTGTAAACCTTCCCCGAAAAATTCACTGGGCTGCCGTGCGTCAGATGCCCGCCATGCGCCAGGTTCATGCCGAGGATGGTGTCGCCAGGATTGATCAACGCAGAGTATGCGGCCATGTTGGCCTGACTGCCCGCGTGCGGCTGCACGTTGGCGTGCTCGGCGCCGAAGAGTTGCTTGGCGCGCTCAATGGCCAGCGTCTCCACCGCGTCGGCGTACTCACATCCGCCGTAGTAGCGCTTGCCGGGATAGCCCTCGGCATACTTATTGGTGAACACCGAACCGGTGGCTTCCAGCACGGCCTCCGAAACAAAATTTTCGCTGGCGATTAATTCGAGATGCTCATGTTGACGCATTTGCTCGCTGCGAATCGCTTCGGCCACCGCCGGATCATGCTCTGCCAGTTTCTGCGACATCCATCCCGTTGCCATCACTGTACTCACCGGTCTTTCCCCCCGTCTTAGCGCATGTCTAATCGATGCGAGAACTCATCATTATACAGCAAGCGGCCACGCGTGACAGTGCCGCGCGGCGCCGTCACGCGCAGGATGAAAAGAACTGCGGTAAATGGCAGGCAGTTGGGCGTATAATTTGGCTGGCTGCGGTCAAGCCAGGTTCATTGATCATCCTACTTTCACGATCTTGCGGAGGTTTTTATGCGTCTCATCAATTCGCAGTCATTCCGCGGGATGCCAATTGCAGGAATCTTCCTGCTTGCGCTCGCTACGATTTTTGGTTTCCCCGCGACGCGGACGGCGTCCGCGCAAACAACCGTATATGAGGGAGCACGACTCATCGCAGGCGACGGCGGCGCGCCCATCGATGACTCCGCCTTCGTCGTGCAGAATGGCCGCATCACCGCCGTCGGCCGGCGCGGGCAGGTGAATGCTCCCGCTAACGCGGCGCGCGTGAATCTCGCCGGCAAGACGGTGATGCCGGCGATCATTGACACCCACAAGCATCTCGCCGTAACCCGCGACGCGCTCGTCGATCAGTTGCAGCGCTTCGCCTACTACGGCATCGGCGTGGCCACCAGTCTCGGGCAGGATGCCGCCGACGTGGTGTTCCAAGTGCGGGCGGAAAATATCCCCAACGCCGCGCGCTACCGCACTGCCGGGCGCGGCATCACTACGCCGGAGCCGGGCCGTTCGGACGTGCCTTACTGGATCAAGAGTGAGGAGGAAGGCCGCCAGGCCGTGCGCGAGCAGGCCGCCAAGAAAGTGGACCTCATCAAAGTTTGGGTGGACGACCGCAACGGCCAGTACAAGCCGCTCGGCCCCGAGATGTTCGCCGCGGTCATCGACGAAGCCCACAAGAGCAAGCTGCGCGTTACAGCGCATCTCTACGCGCTGAACGATGCCAAGGCCCTGCTCCGCGCGGGTATTGACGCCTTCGCGCACAGCATCCGCGACAAAGTCGTGGACGACGAATATATCCAGATGATTAAAGCGCGGCCCAACGTGGTACTGGTTCCCAACATGGCCGATCGCGGCGTCCCGCAGGACATGACCTGGCTGAAGGATTCCCTGCCCGCCGCCGAGTGGGAGAAGTTGCAGGCGGATTCGTCCAAAGAAAATCCTGAGTCAGCCAAGACCTACGCCATTCAAGCGAGTAATCTGGCCAAGCTCAACTCGGCGGGCATGAAGATTGTGGTCGGCACCGACGGCGGAGTCCCCTGGGCCGCGCACGTCGAGATGGCCGATATGGTGAAGGCCGGCATGACGCCCGCGCAAGTCATCGTCGCCGCCACGCGCAACGGCGCCGCGCTGCTGCAAATCCCCGATGCCGGCACGATTGAATCAGGCAAGTCCGCCGACTTCCTGGTGCTGGACGCCGACCCGCTTACCGACATCACCAACACGCGCCGTATCTCCAGCGTCTATCTGCGCGGCGCGCAAGTAGACCGCGCCGCCCTGCGCACTAAGTGGATGGCCCCCAAGCCCGCGCAGTAATTCGGAGAAGGCAGAGAAGAAATGCGCAGCACAGCAGGAAATACGCCGAGCCATATTACCCAGGCGAGCGGCAACATCTTTACGGCCCTGGGGTTTCCGCCGGAGGTGGCGCTGGCGCTCAAGTTCAAAGCCAAAAATCTCGCTTCGATTCTGGCGGAAGTGAAGAGAAAGAAGTACACACAATCGGCGCTTGTCCAAAAACTCGACAAGCATCAGCCGGCTATCAGTAATTAGCTGCGCGGGAGAATTTCCCAGATGAGCATCGAAAAGTTGCTCATCTACGCGGATCGCCTGGGGCTGGCGCTGGACATTCATAAATCGCGCGGCCGACGCCGGGCGTCGTAGAATCAGGAGGAGAAAATGCTCAAACAACTCGTTCCAGCAAGAATTTCGTTGCGTGCGGTGGCGGGCATGGTGCTCGCGGCGGCTCTGTGGATGATGGCCCGCCATTGGCCCGACTTGGTCGTAACGCAGGCCGAGGCCCAGCAATCCGCGCGAACGGCCGAGCGGCGCACATTGATTATTGACCGCGCGCCCGCGCGCAGCATCGCCGACCCCAACCCCGTGTTCCGCGCCATCGCCATTGATATCGAGCATGGCGAGGTGTTCATGGCCAACGACAAGGAGTCGGCCGACACCAGTGTCCTCGTTTATCCATCGCAGTTCACGCCCACCGACCGCATCATGGAGCCGCGCCGCCGCATCTCCGGCCCCAAGGCCGACCTGGGCATGATCTGCGGCGTGGCCATCTCCGCGCAGCATGGCGAGCTGTATTCCGTGCAGGGCGAGAGCGGCACCATCAACGTATTTTCGCTGGGCGCCAACGGCAATGTAACGCCGCTGCGCCAGCTTGATGGCGTCACGCCGCGCTCCACCGCCGGCATCTATCTGGACGCCAAGAATGACGAGCTATTCATCACCACCGAACACGTCAACCGCATCAGCGCCTTCCCGCGCGTCTTCAAGGAAGATGAGGAAGCCAAGCGCTACATACAGGGACCGAAGACCATGCTGGCTGATCCGCACGGCATCTACGTGGACAGCGACTCCGATGAGATATATGTAACCAACCACGGCAACTGGCGCGAGACCGTGCCCGGTGAGGGCGAGCGTCGCGGGCCGGACAGCCTCACGCGCTCGGCGCTCGGCTACACCGAGCCGGGCCGCGTCCTGCCGCTGGGGCCATCCACCGGGAAATTCATGCTGCCCGCCATCACCATCTACGCGCGCATGGGTCAAGGCGATGTCGCGCCGGTGCGCATCATCCAAGGGTCGAAGACACTCTTAAACCTCCCAGACGGAATCACTCGTGATCCAGTGAGTGGCGAGTTAGTTGTTGCCAACACCGGAGACGACTCACTCCTGTTCTTTGAGCGTAACGCTGACGGTAACGTCGCGCCCACCCGAGTACTGAAAGGATTAAAGACCCGCATGAAGGGACCCGTAGGAGTTACTATTGATCCCAAGAACAATGAGTTATGGGTAGTCAGTTGGGACAATCACATCGCCGCCGTTTTTCCGCGTACCGCGCAAGGCAACATCGCGCCGAAGCGCGTGATTCGCACCGCAGCCGATAACGCGCCAATGGCCAGCATGGGCCGCATCGGCGCGGTGGCCTATGACGCCAAGCGCAATGAGATACTGGCGCCCAACTGAGTGAGTCAACCAAGAATCTCGGTCTACGCCGGTTCGGCGGATGGCAACTCGGTTCCCACCAGAATCATTCAGGGTGAGAAGACATTACAGGCGCGCACCAGTCACTACATCGCCATTGACTCACTTCGCGATGAGTTAGTCGTACCCAACCCGTTTGCACAGGCCATTCTATTTTTTAAAGGCGGCGCCAATGGCAATCAGCCGCCGCTGCGAGTGATTCAAGGTCCCAAGACACTCCTGAGTGCCCCCGACAACGTGGCCGTGGACGCGACTCACAAGGAGATATACGTCGCGCAGTTCACCACTGACTCGATCCTGGTTTTCCGCAATACGGACAATGGTGACGTCGCGCCCATCCGCATCCTGCGCGGCCCCAAGACCTTGCTCGACAGGCCCATCCGCGTAGAGGTGGACCCCATCAACAATGTGATGGCCGTGGTCAATGACCATCAGATACTGGTCTTCGACCGCTCCGCTCAGGGCGACGTCGCGCCGAAGTGGATTCTCTCGGGACCAAAGTCGGGCGTGGGCACCAGCATCGGCACGCGCGACGTGAAGCTCTACCCGCAAGGCAAAAAGATCATCGCCGGCGGCCTGATCCGCGAGACGGGCGCGGGAGCAATGGCGGAGGAAAGCGCTCCGCGCAATGCCGGCTTCGGTTATCGCGGCCAGCGCTTCATTGGCGCGTGGAACTACGGCGACACCGGCGACGTGGCCCCTGTCGTGGCACTGAACAACACGCCGATCAGCAAGATTCCCGGGAGCCGGCTGGCCATCAACCCCGCCGCGCAGGAATTGATAGTGGGTGGCGACGGAGTCGTCTTCATTTACAAGCTGCCGGAGATGTTCGAAGCTGCAAAGTAGGTCTGTCTAGATGAATCACACACGAGGCAAGGCGTTAATGGCTAACAAAATTTCCGGATGCGCCAACGCGCGCGACGGCGCGGCGATTCAATACACGGTGCATGGCGATCCCGGATCGGGGCTGCCGCGACTGGCGCTAGTGCATACGCTGGGACTCGGCGAGTTCGTTTGGGACGGCGTCGTCGAGCGGCTGACCGACCGTGCGGTGGTGCTCACTTACGATTGCCGCGGCCACGGAGCATCATCAAAACTCGGCAAACTGCCGGCGAAAATGCCGGCCCCTTATAGCGTCGAACAGTTTGGGCATGATCTGGAAGATTTACTGAGCCACGTGGGCTGGACCAAGGCGCACGTAGCGGGAGCCTCGATGGGCGGATGCGTCGCCTTGCAGATCGCTATCTCCCGCCCGGATTTGGTGCAGAGCCTCGGACTGGTTGACACCACCGCGTGGTTCGGCGCAAACGCGCCGGAAGCGTGGGAGAGCCGCGCCAAGCAGGCTGAGGAAAAAGGCATGGCCTCGCTGGTCGAGTTTCAGCGCGCGCGCTGGTTCACGGAAACTTTCCAGGCCGAGCGCGCGGACACCGTGGCGCGCTCGCTCGCCGCGTTTGTGGCCAATGACGTTCAGTCGTTCGCCGCGTCATGCCGCATGTTGGGTGCGGTCGATCTGCGCTCCCAGCTCCCGGCTCTGCGCCTGCCAGCCGGCGTGATTGTCGGCGAGAACGACGGCGCCACTCCTCCCGATATGTCGCGCGAGATGGCGCGGCTGATTCCCGGCGCGACGCTGGAAATCATCCCGCAGGCGCGGCATCTATCGTTCATTGAATGCCCCGAAATCACCGCCGACCTTCTCGCGCGCCTTATCGCGCGGTGGTAGCCTTCCGACGTTTTTTTTACCACAGAGGACGCAGAGGTACACAGAGATTGGGGGGGTAGGAATTCGGAATCTGGAATCAGGATTGCGGTTCCACACCCGACACCCAACACCCCACGCACCAGAATTTCCTGACTTCTGTCTTACAATCATTCATGGGCGAGATTCAGTTTTACAAGAAATTTGAGTTTGAGTATGCGGTGATGGAAACCGTGTCGCCGATGATCCGCCGGATCGTCGCGCGCAACCCTGGACCATTCACCGGCCCCGGCACGGGCACCTATGTGATCGGACGCGGCAACGTGGCCATCATCGATCCCGGCCCGTCGATGACCAGTCACGTCGAGGCGATACTACACGCGCTGCGCGGCGAGACCATCGACAAAATTCTCATCACCCATTCGCATCCCGACCATTACCCCGCGGCGGACCCCGTGCAACGCGCGAGTGGCGCGAAGATATATGGCGCCTGGGGCGACGTGTCACTCAAGGACGGCGACACCATCGAAGGCCCCGGCTGGCACTTCACCGCCATCGCCACGCCCGGCCACACCTCCGACCATCTCTCGTTCGCTTATGAGGAGGAGAACGTTCTCTTCTCTGGGGATCATGTGATGGGCTGGTCGACCAGCGTGATTCTCGGAGGAGAAGGGAGCCTCGGCGAATACATGCAGTCGCTCGACAAGGTGCTGGCGCGTGTGGAGGCGAAAAAAGACCACCTCTATCTTCCCACGCACGGCGCACCGGTAACCGATCCACAAACGCATGTGCGCGCATTCATTGATCACCGTAATGCGCGCAGTGCCGCCATCGTCGAGCGTCTACGCCAAAGCGACGCCAACGTCTCGGAGATTGTGCGCGCCGTGTATCCGGGATTGTCGCCGTCTTTGCAGTGGGGCGCCGGAGCGACCATGGAGGCGCATTTACAGCATCTGATGGAAGAGGGCGTGGTGGAACGCGTCGGCAGCAAATATCACCTGCGCCGCCGGTGACAGAGCCGCGACCGGGAGGGAGCGGGGGTTGGTTTTCTCCACCGTGAAAGCAACCCCCGCTCCCTCCCGGTCGCGGCTCTGTAAATCAATATCGTCGCAGCACGCCGACCACGCGACCCTGTACAACCACATCGGCGGCGGCGACCATAATAGGCTGCATCGCGGAGTTGGCCGGCTGCAGGCGGATGCGCCCGTCGCGCTCGTGATACAGCCGCTTCAGCGTGTTCTCCGTGCCGCCCACCAAAGCCACTGCAATCTCGCCGTCGCGCACCTCGCGGGTCTTCTCGACCATCACGTAGTCGCCATCCATGATGTGGTCCTCGATCATCGACTCGCCCTTCACCTGCAACACATACACATCCTTGCTGCCGGCGATGTCGGAGAGCGAAATGGTCTCGGGCTGCTCAGGCGCTTCAATCGGCTGACCAGCGGCGATGCGCCCCGCCATCGGTAGCGTGAACTCCGCGCCGGATGACGTGGCGCGCGACATGTCTAAACGGTCCGATGGAACCGGGTTGCCCACCTGTGCTTTCAACTGGCGCTGCTCCTGAATGTAGCGCGGCCCCGGCTCAAGCGAGCGGCTCTGATTGGGCCCGCGGCGCAGCCAGCCCTTCTTCTCGAGCGACTCGACATGCTTATGCACGGTGGCAATCGAGCTAAGCCCCAGCCCCTCGGCAATCTCGACAAAGCTGGGACAATACCCATTGTCTCGCGTAAACGCCACCACCAAATCCACCACCTGCCTCTGCCGCCTGGTCAACACCATAGCCCGTTTCTCCCCGTCCGCCATCGCAGATTTAACGCGAGGCATGTTTGCCTCACGTTCGCCCCACATTATAGGAGAATAAAAGGCGAATGTCCAGCAGAATTTTCCGTGGTTGTGCGCTTGACGCAAGGGGCGAAAATGCATAGTCTTGCGGCATGGGCGAGTATATCAAAGACATACTCTGGCGTGCTCTGGACAAGACTCTCGGCTCGTATGGCCAGTCACGGGAAACGCTTTCGGTCACAATTCTGGCATTTTTGGTGCCCGCTATCGCGTTTTGGTGCCGAACACGGTATCGGGACGGCGGCTGGAAGGCAATTGTGAGGCTCCCAGTGGGTGTTGTACGGCGAGTCAAGGATATGGCCCTATCTGCGGCCATTGGGATGATTCTACTGTCAGTGATATTCTTCGTCAACATCCTGCGGTCTGGATACGACAGAGAGACGGAATTACTTGCATCGACTAAACAGCTTCGTTCACAACCAAATTCTTCATATAGTAGCCAGCGCATCCCCGAGATTCCCATTAGCCAATCGTTCGGAGGATCATTAGAGAAGTTCAACAATTCGATTGGGAAAGATGATTGGGCTGTGCCTTTGGGTACTGACAATGTTGTACTGGATTGGGATGCGGTCAGGGAATATGACGCTGTCGCCGACATTACAGTACGAACGTATACCGGCAATTACGGCATGCAGCCAGAACTAAAAACGTCGGTGCGCCTCAAAATGGTTCCCGAAGGAACAATTATCGAGACGCGAGACATTGCAAATAGAGATGGTATTCGGCGATTTGCATTGCCGAGAATGGTAGGACGCAAACAGTATCAGCTAGAAATAAAGCTCTATCCAGAAATGCAGGCTAGTGTTGCTGGGCAAATAGTTTTTACTCGGCACCAATAAGTAAGCAGGTCAACCCCGTTCGGGGTTGATTCTGTTTATTCGCATCGTAACCGTATGTTTCACCTACGGCTATTCACGGTGCTGCCCTCCGGGCAACTGGCACACAAGAACCTCACCTGGGGAAAATATACAACCCGACTCATCCTACCAACTCGATCAGGACGCGGCGGCCCACCATAGCGGCGGCCCGCTGGAGGCTGGAGAGCGTGATGTCGTTTTCCGGATCGAGCAACCGGTCCACCTGCGTGCGGCTCGTTTTGAGCAGCATCGCCCGACGCGCCTTGGACATTTTCTTTTTCTTCATGGCTGCGGCGAGTTGCCACGCGACAACCTCTTTGATGGCCTGCGCCTGAGCTTCTTCAAAAATTCCTTCCTTGCGAAGAAAGTCATCGATGCTGGAACCCATATTCTTTTTGCTCATTGTTCCAACTCCTCGCGCAGCTGAGCGTACCTTATGCGGTGCATCCGCGCAAGCCTTCGATGCCCTTGAATCCGACGCTAAGGTTTACGGTGAGCAGGTCAGCGACGGGTTGTGTCCGCCCTTCGAAACATTTTGCGGCGTTCTCTGCCCTGGCTAATCTATAATGGCTGGGAGTGGCTATCCGGGCGTGTATGCCCGTCGGGCCGACGATGTCGGCGTGGCCCTGGCCACTATTTAGGTCTATTAAATGGAAGGTGTTTCTATACTGGCGGCGTTCACGGCGGGAGTGATCTCCTTCCTGTCGCCGTGCGTGTTGCCGCTGGTGCCGGGATATATCTCGCTGCTGTCGGGCGTGTCGCGCGATGAGCTGATCGCAGGCGACAACTCGGCGGTGCTGCGCAAGGTGCTGCTGCACTCCGTTTTTTTCATATTAGGATTTTCGATTGTTTTCGTCGCGCTGGGGGCGTCGGCGAGCTGGGTGGGCCAGATGCTGACGGCCTACAAGGTGATCCTCTACCGCATTGGCGGGTTGGTCATCATCGTCTTTGGTCTGCATATGACTGGGCTGCTGAAGATCGCGGCGCTCTATCAAGACAAGCGTTTTCACAACGCCGGCAAAGGAGCCACGCCGCTCGGCGCGCTGGTGATCGGGATGGCCTTCGCCTTCGGCTGGACGCCGTGCCTCGGTCCGATTCTCGGCGCGATCCTCACCGTTGCCGCCAGTCAGGAGACGGTAACCGCGGGAATTATTCTGCTGGCCGTCTATTCGCTCGGCCTGGGTGTGCCGTTTCTGATGACCAGCCTCGGCGTCAACCGCTTTCTAAAGTTCTATCAGAGATTCCGCGTTCATATGCACCGCATGGAAGTCGCCGCGGGCATCATCATGATCATCCTCGGCTTCATGATTATGACCAATCAATTCACGCGGCTCGCGGGATACCTCTCGTTTTTGAACCTCTTCGTGTTGTAAAATCTTCCTAGCGAAAGCGCACCACAACATCAGTAATAGCACAGGGGACAAGCACGATGGATGAGATGCAAGCCGAGCAGCAACAGCCTACTGAATCGCCCACACAGGCGCCCGCCGCCGCGCCATCGGCGGACGTCGCGCAGCAATCCAAGGACGACAAACTCAGCCGTAATCTGCTGGTCGCCGGACTGGCCATCGTGGCCATCGCTCTCGCCTTCCATCTGCTGTCGCCGCAACCCACCGCCGGCGGCAAAACCTCCAGCACGGCCAGCGGGACAAATGCGGCAGGCGATGCCCGGCCGCTCACACCGATGGCCGTGCCCTCCATCCGCGGCAAGGTCGCCCCGGCGATCACGCTGAAAGACCTCGTCGGCAAACCCGTTTCGCTCGCTGATTTCAATGGCAAGGTGGTGCTGGTCAACTTCTGGGCCACGTGGTGTCAGCCCTGTCTGCTGGAGATTCCCTGGTTCATCGACTTCCAGAAAAAGTACGGAAAAGATGGCTTCCAGGTTCTGGCCATTTCGCTCGACGAGGAGGGTCCCAAGATCGTGAAGCCCTACGTCGATAAGCACGACATGGATGTTCTGTCGGTGGTGATGGGCGAGGAAAAAACGCCCAACGAATTTGGCGGATTGCTGGGCCTGCCCACCACTTTCATGGTGGATCGCGACGGTAAATACTACTCGAAACATCAGGGACTGGTGGGCAAAGACGAAATCGAGGAGGAGATTCTGATACTGCTCGGCCAGCCCGCGCAGCAAGCCAGCGCGGTCGCGGCAGCCTCCTCCGGCACGCGCCCGTAAGACATTCCATGAATACTCTACCCACACGAGTTTTTCTGCTGGCTATTCTGGCCGCAGCGTTGCCGTTATATGCGCAATCTCCCGGCGCGACGGCCCGCGCCGCGCTGGAGCCTGCCTTGGAGACCGCCAAGAGCTGGCACGCCGACGCCGTGCTCACCAACGTCAGCGCCATCGGCGTGGCCCCGGACGGCACCGCGGAAGCCTGGGACTACATCTTCTACTCGCCCTCCACCAATAGCTACGGCCGACTGACCGCGAAGATGATCGTCGGTGGTACATTTGCCATCAAGAAAGTTTCGAGAGGCCCCACAGGAGCGGTGGCCGAAAACTTCATCGACAGCCAACTCGCCCTGGCCACGGCGCGCTGGAATGGGCTGAACCTGAGGTCCGCCATCATGGGGCTCACCAGCAAGGGCTGGGCCGTATACGCTGGCTTGAGACGCGGAGACGCCATCGTATGGATTGACGCCAAAACCGGCGCGTACCTCCGTACCGAAGCCATTCCCAAGAATTAGGCTGTTCACATCGCCGCCCAGACAACGCAGTCGTCATCCATAGCTCCGCGAGTCACTCTTCTGTCTCCCGACTGCTGACTCCTGTCTTCCACTCTTCATTTTGCTAGAATAGGTGACAGCAGTCCGCGAATCGTTTTTCTGGAGGTGCCCGCCATGCTGACTCGGAGAATTTCGCTCTATCTCCTGATGACCGTTCTGGCCGCCGGACTCGGCTCGGCACAGATGCGCTCGACCAAGCCCACCGCGCGCGCGCACCTCGACAAAGTATCGGAGACCGCCAAGGCCTGGGCCGCCGACGCCGCGCTGATCTCGGTCAACTCGAATCAGGTGAATGAGGATGGCAGCGCGCCCGCATGGACCTATACGTTCTATTCGCGGCGCAAGACCAAGTGGAATCTGATTACCGCCAAGGGGCGGGAGATTACCAATTTTGAAGTGGCGCAAGGTTCTGACAAGCCCATCAAGGAGCTGTTCGCCGATAGCGATATTGTGATTTCAGAGGCAGCATTGAATGGACTGAAGGGCAAGAGCCCGCGCATGAATCTGTCCAGCGCCGGCTGGATCGTGCGCGGCGGCGACGACCCCGGCGACGCCATCATCACCATCAACCCCACCTCCGGCGCCTTCGTCAAGAAGTCCGCCGTGCCGCGGAATTGATGGCGACCAGCCCACGCGCCAACCTATTCGGCGACAAACTCGAACGATCCCCAGCGGAGGCTCTGCGGCGTCTCCGGCAGATCGGTGTAGTAGATTGACTTGGATTTCCTGACCGGCACGGTCTGGACCAGCTTCGCTTCATTGCCTCCGGCCACCAGCCAGACGATGCGCGTACCGCGCGGCAGGGGAATCCGCACCGTCTCGCCTCCCGTATATTGCCGAACGATGTTGGACCCTTCCCACAGCCGTGCCTTGGTGGTAATGGCGGTGGGATCGCCGCGCTCCTCCAGCACCATCACACGGTCCTGCGGATAGTAGTACGCCACCTTGCGCCACGCCGGCGTGGCATCGCGCGTCCACACAATCAGCAGAGGGCGCCCCAGCTCGCGCTGGTCGCGCAACTTGAGTTGGGCAATCTCGCGCAGCGCCGTGCTGGTGATCTCATCCACCAAGCGCACGCGCGCGTAGGAGGTCTCATAGGTCCCCATCAGCAGCGGATCGGAGAGCCCGCGCAGACGGCCCAGGCCGAGGTCCATGGGCGGCTCCGGCGGCCGGTAGAAATTGAAGAAGAACAGGATGTTGAGAACCAGCGCGGGAAACACCAGCGGCCCGGGAACCCGGTATCGGTAAGGATCGGCGGCAGACGGCCCAGCCGGGGCAGGGCGCGGCAGCAGGAAGAAGGCGGCCAGCGCGAATGACGCATGCAACGCCAGCACGCCCGGCTGCAGAAATTCCGGCAGACCCCACAGCGGATATCCCAGCGAGAAGAACAGCCAGACCGCGATGCCGCGATCCATTAGCCAGCGCCACCAGCGCGGAATTCGCTGCTCGGCCATCACCAGGCCCGCCGCGCCCAACAGGCACAGCGCCGGCACGGAAACGAGTATGTGATCGGGATCGGCCGCGTGTACGATCAAATCAAAGCCCAGCGAGGGCAGGAACCAGATGGCCAGAAAATAGAGCATGGTTTTCCACTCCGGCCACTCCGCGCGACGACGCCACAGGCCCGGCAGCGTCCACACCCAGCCGAGCGCGCCCATGCCCGTCCAGAGCATGACGCGGCCCGCCATACGCCGCCATCCGCCACTCGCCACCGTTGTCGCATCAATCAGCGCGGAGGTCTGGTAAAGCTGCTCATAGATGTAGGTGGAATATGCGGTGAACAACCGCTGCGGCCCGCCGACGTCAATCACCAACACCATCACCCACGCCAGCGTCCCAGCCGCCAGCGGCCACAGGCCGCGCCGCAACACGCGCAGTCCGCCCAGGCGCCAGCCTACAAACAACCAGAGCGGAAACAAGCGCAGTTCCACCACGGGTCGGAACCCTCCCGCCAGCCCCAGCACCAGAGAAGCGATCAGGAAAAGCTTTTCTCCACTCATCGTTTCCGGCTGGCCCGTCGGGCCCGACGTGCCCGGCGGGGCTTGGTCCGGCGAATCATTATTCAGGGTGGGCTTCAGGGCGCGCCAGAGCAGATATGCCATCAGGCAGGAGAACAGCGCCGAGTGCAGACGCAGCGACGAAGTCAGCCCGCCGTACCAAAATGGCGGATTCACCACCAGCAGCGCCGCGGCCACCAATCCGACACTGGTCGAGAACATCGTCGCGCCCAGCAGGTACATCACGCCCAACGTGAGCGTGGCAACGATGAGTTGCAGCACGATGAAGGTCTGCTCAGGACTATTGATGAGCAGCAGGTTCACCAGCCGCGCCTCGCCCACAAAAAATGGATAGCCCGGCGGCTGCGGCTGATTGCGAAGAGGATCAAAATCATCGAGGGCCAGCGCCAGATTCACGGAGTCAAACGAGTAGAGCTGCTCCGGCATCAGCGGCAGCCGGGTCATCAGCACCACGAGCAGCGCAACAAAGAAGATCGCCAGCACCCGTTGGCGGGAGAGAATCGGCATATCGCCTAACTATCCACCCCGCGCCCAGTCCCACCTGGCGCGTTCTCGTAGTTGGATTTAACTGTGGAGGATTGTACCACGCCGGTTCAGAAGACCGGAAGCGCGCGACAGCGCTGGGTAGTCCCAGAGCCGCGCCGAGCAGTGACAGTGCCGCGCCATGCCGTTACCGAGCCGCGACCGGAAGGGAGCGGTGGGTGGCCCGTCCCCATGCGCGCTATCGAGGAAAGACTTGAATTGCAGAAATGGAATCGGCGGGAGATTCCGCGTGATATACTCTGCACTTTGATCACCAGACTAGGGAATAGCGTCAGAACAAGTCTCGGGAATGAATCGAATT
>SHUM01000056.1 GCA_009691245.1 Acidobacteriota bacterium
TTGTCTTCCCGCTGGCCACCGCCACTTCAACCTGCCGCAACACCGTTACGATCTGCTCTGGTTTGTACCTCTGCATCGGCATATTCAAATACCTCCTTCATGAGATTCTCTCTCACTTCGGCTGGTATCGAAATCGCCGGGCAGGTCACCATCGCCTGGTATGATGCGGTCAGCAGTTCTCACCAAACTGTCTGGAATCATGTGCACTCCAGTTATTCCCAGCGCATCCCGCATCTCGTGCAGGTACCGGAGCTTGCGGAAGATATCGCCGGTCTTCCCGCGCTCCAGCACATCGCGCGACACTTGAAGGCGCAACAGCTGCCTGTCTAGACCATTTTTACAGTTGATGTATCAGAGCCCCGACCGCCAGGGAGGGGGCACGCACAGTGGTCTGTGATATTCGGCTAGCCTGCCCCCTCCCTGGCGGTCGGGGCTCTGATTGCTCTACAGCGAACGCGAGAGGGAGTAGCCGGCCCAGGCCAGGGCGATGCCACCGATGTTGGAGATGCCGATGTTCAGCGCGGCCCAGACCCACTGACCATCCCGAAACATCGTCAGGGTTTGCACAGAGTATGCGGAGAAGGTAGTGAAGCCGCCGAGAAATCCCGTCATCAACGCGATACGCAATACGGTGTCGGCCTGAGATTGCGGAGCATCGGATCGACCGGTGAGAAAGTGGAAGAGGAAGCCCGCAGCAAAGCAGCCGGTCAAGTTCACCAACAGCGTGCCCCACGGAACGTAACCGCTGACGCGCTCATCGATCCAGGAGGAAAGAAAGTAGCGAAGCAGTACACCGATGACACCCGCGAAGGCGATGGAAAGAATTGTGGACATGCGCGAAGCTATTCTAGCGCATTTTCCCCGGCATCAGAGCCGCAACCGTAAGCGAGTGGGCCGGCTCACGCAGGCACTATTCGCGGTATCGCGTACCGGAATCAATGCGAGCGTTGCGGTCCGACGACTCGGTCCGCTCGCTTACGTGCGCGACTCTGCTCACGCTTCAATTGGCAGTGAGTTCCTTGATGCGCTCTTCCATGCTGGCGGGCTCGCTGCTGGATAGTTCGTAAACAGCCGGCTCGGCCTGACGCGCGGCGTAGAACTTGTCGCCCCTGCGGCTAAATAAAAGCGTCTCCTGAACGTTGTTTCCTCCGAATGTGACTTTCACGCTCAACCAGGGCTTGTCGAGTCCGAAAGCGGCGTAGCGGTTGGCTTCATCCGAAGTGAAGGTGGAGATGCGAATAGCGTGGACGCCGTTCAGGAAGTTTTCCACCTGAGCGTCCTTCATCGGCCTCTCTTTCGTACCTGGCATGGTGGCGGGCTTCACCCAGTTTTCTCCACGCCGGTCAAAGCGCAGCGGCCCGGAACCGGAATCTTTCGCGACGGCGGATCCGGCCAGTTCCACGCTGCGGGCATTGCTCGTTTCGAAATCGAAGAGGTAGCGGTTGCGGTAATATTCCAGGTCCTGATTCAACTGGTCGTACACGGTGCGCAGAATGGTGAATACATGAGGACGCAGGGAAGTCCTTGCGTAGAAATACTCTTGATCTCCCTGTTTCACCATCTTACCCACCAATAACTCGGACTTACCGCTGGGCGATTGAACTTCCACGCGAATCTGCGGACGTTCCAAGCCATATTGCGCCAGATTGCCGGCCTTCTCTTCGATAACCGAGTGCATCTGCCCGCCGGCAATGATGGTGGCGAGATAGGTTGCGCCGCCGACATCGGAGCGGCGCGTTGGTTCAGTCAGCCGCCAGTTGCCGCTGGCGTCGCGGATAAAGCTGAGGCGCTCCGGTCGCACCGGCAGGCCGAGCGAACGAGCGCGGGCAATCTCTTCGGCCCCGGGGCCGCTGCCACCGAAGTTGAAGCGCAGGTCCATGCGAGTGGCGGAGTTGATGTCCATTGGCAGAATGCGCTTGTCGCGCAGGTCGAACAGCGATTTCTCAAGCAGCGACTTATTGTCGCTGGAGTCCAGCAGTAACACCGGGCCGGTCTCGTTCCGGCGGGCGTACTTGGCGTAGCCGGAAGGATTATCTTTGCCCACGTCGAGCAAGGCCGTCTTGCCGTCCTTTAACTTCATCTTGATCGACCGCACCGGCTGATCGAGAGCGTACTCGGCCCAGACTGGCGTTTGCGTGGCAGCCGGATCGTCAGCCAGCGGATTGGCTTTGAAGCTTGAAAACTCATCAACGAACGACTGAATTTGATAGCTGTCGGCGGCCATGCCGGCGGGCTCGACGATCTCCCACTGCGCTTCGGGCTGGGGCGCGGACTCACCTTGGGCCGCTGGCTTCGCAGGCGCCGTTTGGGGAAGACGGCGGAAGGTGGCGATGGGCTGGTCCGGAACGGTCAGCGTAAATTCCTGGACATCCTCGGGCTTGAAGGCGAAGAGGTCTTCGCGCGGGACAGCACTGACCTGCTCGGGTACGGGCTGTTTCTGCACGAAGTAGTATGCGCCGCCCAGCGCGGCGAGAAGCAATAAGGCGATAAATGTGTGTTTGATCTTCATGGGTGTTGCTCCGGACGAATGGGTAGCCACGGTCAGCGATTTTCTGGCCGTGGGGTTCTCCTGTGCTACACGCCCACGGCGAGAAAAGCGCTCACCGTGGCTACCAAGGCATTATTAGCCGCGGCGCTTCCACCAGACGCCAAGGCCGCTCAGGATAATCGCCAGCGGAATACCGCCGAGCGATAGATATTTGATCATCGTCAACTGGCCGGGAGTTAGCTCGATGCGGCGGTCCTCCGGGTCGCGCGGGCGAATGGAGATCAGGTCTTCGTCCGACGACAGCCAGGCAACTGAGTTGAGGAAGAGATCGCGGTTGCCGTTGAAGGCGAGAATGGCATTGGAGATCACGTCCGGGCTCCCCGCAACCACCAGACGCCCTTCGAGGGCATCTATGATGGTCGGGTCCTTGAAGGTACCCGCGCCCACAATTCCGATGGGGCCTTCGATGTCGCGGCCCTTCTGGAAGCTGACCTGTTTCGACTTCACTTCACGCGTGGCCCAGCTCTGCGAGGGCGTCTTGGCGATGAGCCGGAAATCCGCGCCGGCCAGAAATCCAACCGACGGAGCGATCATGCCCGCCAGCGGATAGAGCGTGGCCACGTTGGCCATGTCCTTGGTAATGGCGTGGGGCTCGTAGGCCACCGCCAGCGGCATCAACTCGTCGGTGCCGAACAGGCGACCGATACCGCTGACATCCACCACCAGAGCGTTGCTGACATCAGCGCCGAACTCGGCCAGAAATTTCACCAGCGCCGGTGGCGTGGTGGGCGTGATCAGCACGAACAGTCTGCCGCCCTTAACCAGATATTCTTTCAGCGCGGTAATCTCAGGATCAAGAAAATTTTTGTCGGCTCCAGCGATCACCACCAACGCGGCGTCCTTCGGGACCTGCGGTTTCTCAGACAGCAGCGAGAGAGGCAGGATTGTGTAGTTGCTTTCTTCCAGCGCTTTTTTGGCGGCGGAATACCCTTGACGCTCCGTGTTGGCGATGTCGCGCTCGCCATGGCCTTGCAGAAAATAGATGCTCTTCGCCTCGCCTTTCAGCGCTTTCACAATGGCGTTAGCAATGTCCTCTTCGCGCGCGCCCTTGGCCACTTCGTGCTTCTCGCCGGTCGAGACGACGATCGAGCCGTACTCCTTCGCGTTGTATTTAGCCGCCGTGGCGGGCTCGCGGTCCAGCTCAACCATCTGAATGGAAACCTTGCGAGACTGCGCGGGAAATTGATCGAGCAAGTCCTTGACGCTGCCGCCGAGATTGTTCTTGCGATCGAAGTAGAGAATCTGGATATCGCGGTCCAGCCCACCGAGAATCTTGGTGGTCTGGAGCGAGAGGCTGAAGCGCTTGGTCGCAGTCAGGTCCCAGCGCCAGTCGGTCTGAAACCCGCCGATCTGGGTGGGCATGCGCGCAACGATGAGATTGACGACCACCAGAATGGCCAGACCAGCGAGGGCGTAGAGCACTGCGTTGATGCCGTATCTGGTCTGGCGGCGCGAGAATGAGTTCTTCATATCCGACATCGCTTATGCCCTCCACCGAACCGACTCGACCGAGCGCACCGAGAAGAACAATCCCAGCACTACAACCGAGAGGTAGTAAACCGTATCTTTTAGGTCGATGACGCCCTTCGAGAAATTCTCGATGTGGGAGGTCAACGACAGATAACTGGCGATCTGCGCCCATGCGCCGCCCGAGTTTTGGCCGGACCATTCAATGATCCAAAGCAGCAGGAGCACGAAGAAAGTCATGCTGCCGGCGATCAACTGGTTGCGAGTAAAGGTGGAGAACATCAAACCGATGGAGACAAAGCAGGCTCCCAGCAAAAGTTGGCCGAGGTATCCGGCAATCAGCGGGCGGAAATCCGGGTTGCCGTAGCGGAACAGCACGGACAGATAAACCATGGTCAGCCCCAGCATCACGGCATAGAGAAACAGAGCGGCTAAAAATTTGCCCAGCACGAGCTGCAAATCGGTTACCGGTGAAGTCATCAGTAGCTCGATGGTGCCGGTTTTTTTCTCTTCGGCGAACAATCGCATGGTGATCATCGGCGCAAGGAACAGGCTGATGACGCTGGTGTTCAGCAATAGCGGCCGGATGACCATCTCGTTGATGTTCATGGGCGGCATGGATTGTTCATACATCTGCGCGTACTGCGCTTGCGTAAGGCTCTGCAGCAGGAACATCGATACTACCGTATAGAAGAAGTAGCCGAAGATCAGTGTGAATACGAACAGCAGGAAGTAAGCCACCGGTGAGCGGAAGTAGCTATTGATCTCCTTGCGCATGATGGTCAACATATTTCTCATGAGTGTGACTCCTCCGAACCGTGCGCGGCCAGCGCGGCGCCAGCATTGCCAGAGGGTGCGCCGCCTGCTTCACTTTGGCCATCGCCACCTTCCTGCGCCGTGTCACGCGTAGTGAGTTTCAGAAAAACGTCTTCCAGGCTCATGCCGGCTGGTGAAAGTTGCAGCAGCCCCCAGCCGCTGGAGACCACGGCCTGCGCCAGTTCGCGGCGCGTGTCGCGTCCGGGATGCATTTCAACGGAAACTTCCAGGCGGCCAGCGCTGACCGGTAACGTACCAACGCGACTGACTCCGTCCACTCGTTCGAGCGTCTCGCGAACCTGCGCCTCCGGTCCCTCGATCAACAACTTCATGGTCTCGGTCCCTTGCAGTCGCGCCGTGAGATTCTCCGGCGTGTCTTCGGCGACGAGCTTGCCCTGATTGATGATCATCACGCGATGGCAGGTGTTGGCCGCTTCCGGAAGAATGTGCGTGCTAAGAATGATGGTGTGCGCCCCGGCCAGGTTTTGAATCAGGCGGCGAACCTCAATAATCTGGCGGGGATCGAGGCCCGCGGTCGGCTCATCCAGGATGAGCACTTCGGGGTCGTGGATCAGCGCCGCGGCCAGCCCCACTCGCTGGCGATACCCCTTCGAGAGATGGCCGACAATCTTCTTTAGCACATCGGTGATGGCGGCCTTCTCGGCGACCAGCTCCATGCGGGGTTTGATGTCGCGGTTAGCCACGCCTTTGATGCGCCCGGCAAAGGCCAGCATCTCATCAACACGCATGTCGGTGTAAAGCGGCGGCGTCTCCGGCAGATATCCGACGCGCTTCTTCACCTCCAACGGATGCTCGGCTACGTCATAGCCCGCCACGGTAACCTTGCCCTCGGTGGGAGGCAGGTAACCGGTGATGACCCGCATGGTGGTGGTCTTGCCGGCGCCATTCGGGCCCAGGAAGCCCAGAATCTCGCCCTTCTGTACGGAAAAATTCAGGCCCTCGACCGCTACGGTTCGACCGTAACGCTTGATGAGCCCTTGCACCTCGATCACAATATTCCTCCTGCTCAACAACCTGCTCAGGCACTACTCAACAACTACTCAACAACAGCCCTCCGCAGCGCGGAATAGCGGCCGACGCGGGGGTGAAACCAATTAATCAGGATACTCGAATCTCCCGGCCAGCCTCAAGCAGCCGGAGACAGCGGACAAGCATACCAAAATAGAAGCGAGGCTACAACTAAACCCAACCGAAACGTGCTAAAGAATTTAGTCAGCCAAGCTGATTCTGTCATCAGCCCGGCGCACAACGATCCGGCCGGCCGCGGGTACCAGCGTGAGCAATGGATGCGCGTGTGCTGGTTCAGGGTTGCCTGATTATTTCGCGGTTTGGGAAGAAAACAAAAGATCCCTAGTTAACAATCCTCACCTCGACCTGGGCTGAGGAACCTGACAATTGGTTATGTATGTAGCATGTTTCAATGTGTAAACAACATTCCTGTTTTGGAGGAAGCCATGTATCGAATACGAACTTTCAACAGCATTCGATCTGATCATTGCCCAGACACTGCGGAGATATCAATTGCTGCTCTCGGTGGAAGTATCGATAGCATAGAACGGATTGGTAGAAAGCTCTCGGAACTTAAGAGGGTAGAGAATTGGTCGTCGCAATATGAGGAGCGGTTAAGTGCAATGTCAGGTACTAAAGCGAGAAGCAAGGATTCCGATCAGCTTCGGGAGATAACAATTCTAGTTCTTCCAGGCATGATCACCCAGAGTCTTTTATCTCTTACACCTGCTATCAAAAGTGGAATTATTAGTCCAGGCGAAAAGTTGAGCATTGAGGCATTCCCAAGCCGAGAAAGGTTTGACACCGTTCTTCTCCCGGTTGGGAACAAACTCCAGAAGAGAGGGAAGGTCGGAAAGTTTTACCGCGAAGCAGGTGTGCGGGCGGGCGACACCGTTGTTCTGCGAGAGGTTGGCCGGGGCCGTTGGGAATTAAGAAAGCAGTAGTATCTTCCCTTAACTAAGGCAACAATCCCATAGCATTATCGCCATTAAAAGTGATGCGTGGGAATGGTTTCATATTGGATGTACTTTACTGCGCGAGCTGGACAACATAAACGGCGGAGAGCCGAGCCATAGCAAAGAATTTGGAAGCCCCGGAGGGGCGGGCAGAATCTAGCCCAGGGCGTGAGCCTTGGGCTTACGGGGAAAACCCCGCAAGCCCCGGACGGGGCGACAGAACATTCCAAGCGCCTCTCCCATGCACTCCCAAATGAATCTCTCATCGCAGGCGCTGCCTTGCTTCTTCAAAAATGACACGAACTCCTCCTGAAACGAGATCCGCCGGTGATGTTCCTCCTGCGAACGGATGTAACGAACGACCGCTGGGGCGCTGGAATGACTTACGCTGAAGGCACCATAGCCTTCATGACTCGCAAAGTTTCCGAGATGGAAAGATTCGCCGGCATCCACAACAAAGCATGTATATGATCCGGCGCACCGTCGATCGCTACTGCCTTCCCTTCGAGCTTGCGGATGATTCCGCCCATGTATGCATGCAAATCTGATTTCAATTCAGGCGTGATGAGTGGTGCGCGGTCTTTGGTGCTGAAAATCACATGGGTGAGTAGGTTGGTATAGGTGTGTCCCATGTTGTGTGCCGAGGGATGAAAGCCAAAAGGTCCACCGCCCCTACGGGGCTCGTGTGGCTGTGCCTCGCGAACCCAGGGCTTACGCCCTGGGCTAGAATCTCGCGCCCCTGCCGGGGCTCGGCCGTTCATCGAGTTGCCGATGCTTGCCTACCCAATAATGGGGTCCAGGTTTGATGGGTTCGCCTGAGCGCAGTCCTTCCAGGGCCGCGGCTTCAAGTTCTTCCTCCGCTTGCACCTGGGCGCGAAGTTTTGATTCCATTTCGGGATTCCGGCTAATAATCATAATGACTTCTTAAACGACGTTTTATTCCATGTCCCAATGCCTGACTCTATTGCGGCGGGCGGACGGCGAGGAACCCGGTCATCTTCACGCCGGATTTTTCGACCGGGACGGCACCCAGTTTCAGCAGGAGGTTTACGGTGGTCTCGCGCCAGCGGCGGGGGCGGACGTCGGCGAAGTCGGCCAGGCCCTCGGTTACCACGGCGGAGGCGATGCTGAGCGGAGTCTGGCCGTACTTATCGAAAGCCTCCCGCTGCGCGCCCTTGGAGATCAGGTATTCAGCGATGTTGTCCGCGCCGGTGTAAGCTGCGCCGTGCAACGCGGTCCAAGCATTCTCGCCGCGCGCGTTGATGTCCACGCCCTGCTCCAGCGCGTATTGAATAGCCTCGAGCGCGTTCTTGTCGAACTCCTCGCTGCGCGATTCGTAGCGGCCCACGCCGGCGGCGACCATCACGGCGGTGGTGTTGTCGTTTGTGGAAATTTTCGCGTCAGCCCCGCCGGCGACGAGCGCGCGCATGGCAGCCACGTTGCCCGCGCCAGCGGCCAGATAAAATGGCGTGGCTCCGACGGGGTCGCGTTTCTGCCGCACATTGGGATTCGCGCCCTTGGCCAGCAAAGTTTTCGTCAGCTCATTCATGTTGCGGCGCGTCGAGGCGAAGTGCAGCGCGGAGACTCCTTGCTTATTGACCGTATTCGCGTCCGCGCCGTTGTCCATCAAAAACGCCGCCAGCGACGCATGTCCGCTGCCGATGGCGGTGAGCAGAGCGGTCATGCCGTCTTCCGGATCAGCGTCATTCACGTTCGCGCCCGCCGCGAGTAGCAGCTTCGCGGAATCCAGATCACCCTGCTGCGCGGCAAATTGCAACGCGGTGAATCCTCCTTTCGACTTGGCGTTGACGTCCGCGCCGCGATCGATCAGGGCCTTGGCGACAACGGCATGCTTCTCCGCCACGGCCCACATCAGCGGCGTCTGCCCACGCCACTTTTCAGGAAGGTTCACGTCGGCACGGGCTTCCAACAGCAGTCGCACCGCATCCACATTGCCGCTGCGCACGCAGTTTAGGAACGCCGTCTCGCCGGTCTGCGCCAGCGCGTTGGGATTGGCTTTCGCGGCAACCAGTTTCTGCACCATGGGCAGGCTGCCGTTGACGCAGGCCAATTGCAGCGGCGTAATGCCATAGTCGTTGGCGGTATCCGCGTTGGCTCCGGCGCGCAGCAGCAGGTCAGCGGTAGCCAGATCATTCCAGTGCGCGGCCCAGGCCAGCGCCGTGGAGCCATCCGCCTGCGCCGCATTCACGTTCACGCGCTGCTTGAGCAACGTCAGCGCGGCGCCGTGATCCTTGCGCATCACCGCATCGGCCAAACGAGGATCGTCCAGCGCGGCGTCGGAACCAGTAACCATTGAGAGGAAGGCGACAACCGTCAGCAGACAACACACCTGGCGCATTCGCCAGGCACGGCAAATACATTTATCGGAACTCATCGCAATACCTCCCACTGCGGTTAGCATAGCGTACTGGGCAGAGCTGTCAAGCAGCGTGGGGCGCGGCAGCATTGTACTCATGCCGCCTCCACTCATCTTTATTATGGTTTGACTGGACGTTTTGTAGGGTATAAATGATGTCATCAAAGTGGCCTGACGCAATATCTGCCGACAGGCTGAACGCGCTGAGTGGGGGTATTCAAATGAAACGGATTTTATTCAATTTGTTGGTGGTGTGCGCAGCATTGTTTACGATCCAAGGCCATGCGCAGATCACTACGGGAACGGTCTCCGGCACGGTGGCCGATATCTCCGGCGCGGTGCTGCCCGGAGCGAGTGTGGTCTTGCTGCATGAGGAGACCGGGATCACGCGCACGCTGACGGCCGATGGCGCCGGGCGTTACAGCGCGCCGTCGCTGGCCGTGGGCAGCTACCGCGTTACCGCTGGCATGGACGGATTCCAAAGCGAAGCGCGCACCGGCATCGTGCTCACCATTGGCCGCGAGGCGGTGGTAAACTTCTCGCTCCCTGTGGGCGCGGTCTCACAAACCGTGGAAGTTACTGGCGAAGCGCCGCTGGTGCAGACGACCGAATCCACCGTCAGCTATCTCATTCAGGATCAGACCATCCGCGACCTACCGCTCAACGGTCGTGATCTGACGGAGCTGATCCTGCTCAATCCCGGCGTCAGCGCGCCGACCTATGCGGGTACCGACAACGCCTTCGGCGGCTTCGGCAAGAAAATATCCGTTTCGGGATTCCGCGGACAGGACAACGCCTATCTGCTCGATGGCGCGTATATCAATGACTTCTCGCGCCACGTGCCGGCCGGGCCGTCGGGCGCACTGCTGGGCGCCGAGACCGTGCAGGAATTTCAGATGCTGACCACTTCGCTCAATGCGCAGTACGGGCGTGTGCTGGGCGGCGTGTTCAACGGCGTCTCCAAATCCGGCACCAACACTTTCCACGGGACGTTCTACGAATTCCTGCGCAACAACGCGCTCGATGCGCGCAACTTCTTCGATGAGGGCATACCGCCTTTCCGCCGCAATCAATTCGGCGTTACCGGGGGCGGGCCAGCCAAGCGCGATAAGACTTTTTTCTTCGCGGCGTATGAAGGCATGCGCGAGGTACTCACGACGACCAAGCGCACCATCGTTCCCGATGCCGCCGCGCGCACCGGCAGCCTGCCGAATCCCCCGCGTCAGGTGACCGTCTCGGCGAAGATTCGCCCCTTCCTCGACCGCATTCCGCTGCCCAGCGCGAACGGTCGCACCATCAATGATGGCACCGCGGAATATGTGTTTCCCGGGAAGGAACCGACCACGGAAAATTTCGGGCAGGGACGCGTCGATCATCAGTTCTCTGAGTCAGATGCCTTCTTCGCCCGCTTCACCGCATCGGACTCGAATATCAATCAGGTGCTGGCCCTGCCGGAGTTCGGCGTGTATCGCGCTGTGAACGCGCGGTTGTTAACAATCTCAGAGACGCACACGTTCTCGCCTCGCCTGCTGAGCACGGCACGCTTCCACTTCAATCGCGTCTTCCCGATGGCCGATGGGATTTACCCCGACGTGCCGGCCAATCTGACCTCGGTGCCCGGCGAAAAAACCGCGTCGGTGGGCTTCGGCTGGGTCGGGCACCCGCAGCCTTTCGAGCGCTGGGTAACCAACCGCTTCTCGGTGCAGGACGACGTTAACTTCTCCACCGGCTCGCACACCATCCAATTTGGAGCCATGTTTGAGCGTATGCGCTTCAATATGTCCAACCCCAATCGCACCTTTGGCGATTGGGCGTTCGCCTCGGTCGAAACTTTCTTGCAGGCCACGCCGCGCCAGTATCGCGGCACGCCCAACCAGTTTGGCAATCCTGACCGCCACTGGCGCCAAAACTTCACTTCCTTCTTCGTGCAGGACGACTGGAAGTTTTCTGAGAATCTGACGCTGAACCTCGGCGTGCGCTGGGAGCCGCATTCCGTTCCCAATGAAATTGATGACAAGATCGTCAACCTGCGTAACTTCAGCGACCTCGACACCACCGTCGGCGGACCGTATTGGAAGAACAAGAGTTGGGCGACCATTGGCCCGCGCGTCGGCTTTGCCTGGAGTCCGTTCGCCGATGACCACACTGCGGTGCGCGGCGGCTTTGGCATGTTCTTTGTGCCCGCCGATCAGCTTTACTATTTCTTCCCCACCACGCGCACCTATCCGCTGTACACCGAGTTTCAGATCACCAATCCCAGCCCCGCGCTGTTCCCCGACGCGCTGGCCACCATCGCCGCCTCGAACACCGCGCGCGGCAGCATCACCACGATTCCTTACGAGAATTTCAAAAACTCCAGCGCGCTGCAATACAATTTAAACGTGCAGCGGCAGTTCGGCGCGGCCACCGTGCTGACGCTCGGCTACGTGGGCAATCGCGGGGTAAATTTGGTTACTTACTCTGACTTGAACGTGCCCATCGCCACCTACAACACCACGTCCAACTCGCTGGAAACTCCCGCCACGGCCACGCGCCTGAACCGCAACTTCACCAACATCAACGTGCTCGGGGCGAGCGGCAACTCCTGGTACAACGCATTCACGCTGTCGTTCGAGCGGCGCATCACCGGCGGCCTGCGCACGCAGTTCTCCTACGCCTATTCGAAGGCGCTGAGCGAAGGCGACGGCTACGCCTCGGTGGATCGCACCGGCTCCGGCCCCGGCCCCATGCGCTACGGGCACGACCGCCGCGTCGACAAGAGCCTCAGCGGCTATGACGTGGGCAGCAAGTTGAGCATGAATTACACCTATCAGATTCCATCCGGCGGCGGCTGGAGCGGTCTCATGAAGCACCTGTTCTCCGGATGGCAGCTTACTGGCATCGTTACGCTCCAGGACGGCCAGCCCTTCACCGTGAACAACGCCGCGGCAGCCACACCAGCAACCATGACCAGCAACGGATTGGTCCGCAACCCCGGCGTGGTGGCCGATTTTGATTCCGAGAAAATCGTGCGCGGTGGCCCGGTGAACTACTTTGACGGAACCGCATTCTATCTGCCCGCGGGCGACTGCTTGGGCGGCCGCAACTGCGAACTGGGCAACGTGGGCCGCAACACCATCCTGGGGCCGGGCCTCGCGAAGTGGGATTCCTCGCTCACCAAAATGACCTCGCTGACCGAGCGCTGGAAGCTACAGTTCCGCGCCGAGTTTTTCAACACCACGAACCGCGTGAACTTCGGCAAGCCCAATGCCAGTGTCTTCACGCTGGCCGGAGGCGCGCCGCTTCGCCTGGACAGCGCCGGCCGCATCTCGACCACCGTAACCGACGCGCGCCAAATCCAGTTCGGCCTGAAGCTGACGTTCTAAAGCATCGACGGACCGCGATTCGGATTCCTTTGCCGGATAGGTTATCATTACGGTTTAGAAGGGGATGCCTCTTATCGAGATGGATATTGAATGGTCCAGGCACGCCGCTAAAATGTTGATGGAGAGGCGAATTGAGAAAGAGTAGGCCGTGCGGGCGATTCAAGAGCCAGACCAGATTGAGAATCAGGAAAATGGCAATTGCGGGTACATCAAGGCGATCCCTGAACAGGACGGTCGATATTTGCGGGTTGTCCTGAATCCGAGCGCTACGCCGATGCGGGTCGTAACGCTATTCTTCGACGGGCAGCTGGGGAGGAAATCGTGAGATTGACAGTAGACAAGGAAGCCGATGCCCTTTATTTTCGGCTCGATGAATCGGCCATCGTAGAGTCGGAGGAGGTCCAGTCCGGAGTGGTCCTGGATTTCGATGCGAAGCAACGCGTCATCGGAGTGGAAATCCTCGGCATTAGTGCCCGCGTACCGGTTGAGAATCTCCGAAGCTTGCAATTTAATACCATTTAGACCATTTTCATCGCGACCGCCAAGCGCTTGCCGCCCGGAATATTCCATTTACAGCCAAAGGAAAATCTACCTATGAGCAGCAGGTGGCGGCGATACGAGGTGCTGCTCCCTCTTCAATTCAATGACGGGCGGGAAGTGCCGAACGAATGGCTCGCGGAAGCGGTCCAGGAAGTCCTGGACCACTTCGGAGCCGCCAGCTACGTAACCCAGAAACTCGACGGCCATTGGCGGCAAGGCGGTGTCCTGTACCGCGACAATCTTGGGCGGATGGTTGTGGACGTGGCGGATTCTCCGGACAGCCGCGAGTGGATGAAACAGTTCAAAAACCGCTGGCAGGCTCGCCTGGAGCAGCACGAGCTCTGGATGGTGAGTCATCCCATCGAAGTGGAATAACCATCAAGGGCGACGGCGCGGAGCGCAAGACTTTTGCCCAAACCCGAACTGGATGTCGCCAATTGCGACTTCAAGTTTGCAAATGCCCGGCAAAGATGTGGATGGCGCCGGAGGGCAACTCGGCGAGCCAATCCTTCTGCTGCGCCAGCTCCATTTCCTGATATGCGGCGCGCGAGACTTCGCATTCGATAGCCGCACTGGCGGTGCGCGGCCCCGATCTCGCCGCCGCGACTTCCAACCACAAGCGCGCCGTAGTGGGTGTAAACACTTCCTCCGCAAGGCGCACCGGGATGCGGTTCTCGCGACCGTTGCCGGACGCAAGCGCTCCGGTCGGCAGCAGCGCGACGTGCTCGCGGCGGATGCAGAATTCCACCGTGTCGCCGCGCAGACGGCCCGGCAGATAGGGCAGCGTCAGCGTGAACGCCGGCGTGCGCAGACGCGACACACCCGTCATCGGGTCGAGCGATTCCATCACTCCTTGAAACACATTGCTGATGCCCAGCAGGCGGGCCACCGAGGGCTTCGCGGGCCGTTGGAAAATTTCTTCCGGCTTATCGAACTGCACGATGCGGCCCTCTTCAAATACCGCCATCTTATCGCCCAGGAGAAACCCCTCTTCGGCATCATGGGTCACCAACAAAATCGGGATGCGATGGCGCTCGCGCACCTGGCGCAAAATTTCGTAGAAGTCGGCGCGTAGGGAATAGTCGAGGCCGCGCACCGGCTCATCGAGCAGCAGGAGCTTCGGCTGGCAGATCAATGCGCGAGCGATGGAGGCCCGCTGCTTCTCACCGCCCGAGAGTTCGCGCGGCAGGCGGCCGGCCTTGGCGGCGATGCCGAAGCGGTCGAGTTCCTCGTGGATGCGCCGCGTGCGCTCCAGCACGGGAAGATGTTGTATGCCAAAGGCGAGATTCTGTTCGATGGTCAGGTGCGGGAACAGCGCGTAGTTTTGGAAAACGTAGCCCACGTGGCGGCGCTGCGGCGGCAGCGAGAGCCCGCTGGCGGCGTCGAACAGGATCGCGTTATCCAGGACAATGCGTCCCTGCGCGGACTTCAGGAATCCGGCCAGCGCGTCCAGCGTCAGCGTCTTGCCGGAGCCGCTGGCGCCGAACAGCACGGTGATCCCCGCCTCGCAACTCAGCGCGATGTCGAGAACGAACCCCGGCAACGGGGCTTTCTGCGCCGCTCCCGGAGAAGAATACTCATGGCGAATCGTCAGCTCAAGCTGCGCCATGGCACGCTCCATTGCGCGTTCGCGGAAGCGGACGGCAGGAGTTGGGCATCCCGTGATGGCGCGGTCGATTAATGCGACGGTTCTCCTTGCAGGCGATTGGTGAGGTACAGGATGGCCATCGCGATCCCCGATATAATCAGCACCATCACCATCGCCGGGCCGCTGCGGCCGGACTGCACCGCGTCATAGATGGCCACGGCCATGGTCTGGGTGCGGCCGGGGATGTTGCCGGCGATCATGATGGTGACGCCAAAGTCGCCCAGCGCGCGGGCAAAGGCAAACGCGGTAGCGGCCAGGATCGAGCGGCGCGCCAGCGGCAGCGTGATCTGAAAAAAGATGCGGGCCTCCGATGCCCCCAGCGTGCGCGCGGCGTTCTCCAGACTCCGGTCCACGTTTTCCAGCGCCGCCCGCGCCGCCTTCACCAGCAGCGGAATGCTGTGGAACATGGCCGCAATCACCGCCGCCTGCCAGGTGAAGACCAGCGGAACGCCGAAGACATGTTCGTAGACACGGCCAAAGATCGAGTTGCGCCCCAACAGGACCAACAGGTAATAGCCCAGCACGGTGGGCGGCAGCACGATCGGCAAAGTGATGAGCGAGTCCAGCGCTTCGCGCCCCCAGAAACGATAGCGCGCCAGAGCGTAGGCAACCCCCAATCCAAGAAGCAAGGAAAGAAGGGTGGCAATCGCAGCGACACGCAGCGACAGCCACAGAGGAAACCAGTCAATCGTAGACCAAAACATCAGCATAGGAGACATTCAATATACCTGAAAGCGGGCAGTGGTGTTTCCGCCCAGGCCAGAAACAGCCGAAAAATTATTGAGGATGTGGCAGCACGGTGGTGGCCTCGGCGGGGCGTGGATTGCTACGACCCGCCTGGATCGCGAGAGGCGAGTTGGGCAAAAAGTTACTCGGCACCTATAAGTGCCCTAAGAAATACTGTGTAAAATGAAGCAATTTATAAGAATAAGCGTAGTATAAAATCCTGTATTATACTCTTAAGTTATTATAAACAAATATGGTTAAATGTACATAGTAAGTAAATAAAGAAAACTTGACAATGGGACACTAAAGATTTATCTTTTCCTTGTTAGCTTTGCCTTTGGCGCAAGGCTTGCAAGCTGCGTCGCTCATGAGGAGCCGGGGAGAGCGTTTTACTTAAAATTAGCGAAGGAATTAAAAAATCATGGGCAAGATAATCGGAATCGATCTAGGAACGACGAACTCGGTGGTGGCAGTGATGGAAGGCGGAGAGCCCAAGGTCATCACCAACCAGGAAGGGAGCCGCCTGACTCCCTCCGTGGTGGGATTCTCGAAGACCGGCGAGCGGCTGGTCGGCCAAGTGGCCAAACGCCAAGCCATCACCAACCCGGAGAACACGGTCTATTCGATCAAACGGTTCATGGGACGCCGCTACTCCGAAGTGAGCGAGGAGCAAAAGATCGTTCCCTACAAGGTCGCCCAGGCGCCCAATGAGGATGTCCGCATTATCGTGGACGGCGGCAAGACGCAGCTTGCGCCGCCGGAAATCTCGGCGATGATTCTGCAAAAGATGAAGCAGTCGGCGGAGGACTATCTCGGCGAAAAAGTTACCCAGGCCGTCATAACCGTTCCGGCCTATTTCAATGATAGCCAGCGCCAAGCCACCAAGGATGCCGGCAAGATCGCGGGCCTGGAAGTGATGCGCATAGTGAACGAGCCCACCGCGGCCGCGCTGGCCTACGGCCTGGACAAGACCAGGGACCACACCATCGCGGTGTACGATTTCGGCGGCGGAACGTTCGACGTCTCCATCCTGGAGGTGGGCGAAGGCGTGGTGGAGGTGAAGTCCACCAACGGCGACACGCATCTGGGCGGCGACGATGTGGACCAGAAGGTCATCCAGTGGATCGTCGAGGAGTTCCACAAGGACCAGGGCATCGATCTGTCGAAGGATCGCATGGCCATGCAGCGGCTGAAGGAAGCCGCCGAGAAGGCCAAGATGGAACTCTCGACGGTAACCGAGACCGACATCAGCCTGCCTTTCATCACCGCCGACGCCAGCGGCCCGAAGCATCTGAGCCTGCGCCTGAGCCGCGCCATCTTCGAGAAACTTGTTGACGACATCCTGCAGCGCACCGTCGGCCCATGCCGGCAGGCGTTGAAGGATGCCGGCCTGCAGCCCTCACAGATCGACGAAGTAGTGTTGGTCGGAGGATCCACGCGCATTCCCAAGGTGGGACAAATTGTAAAGGAATTATTCGGCCGGGAGCCCCATCGCGGCGTGAATCCCGATGAGGTGGTTGCGATTGGCGCGGCCGTACAGGCTGGCGTGCTGGGCGGCGAGGTCAAGGACTTGCTGCTTCTGGACGTAACTCCGCTGACACTGGGCATTGAAACGCTGGGCGGCGTCTCCAGTGCGCTCATCCAGCGCAATACCACGGTGCCCACGCGCAAGACAGAAACGTACTCGACCGCCGGCGATAATCAGACTTCCGTTGAGATTCACGTTCTGCAGGGCGAGCGGCCCATGGCACGAGACAACCGGACGATTGGCAAGTTCACCATGGTGGGCATTCCGCCGGCGCCGCGCGGCGTGCCGCAAATTGAAGTTACCTTCGACATCGACGCCAACGGCATCCTGCACGTAACCGCCAAAGATACGGGCACCGGGAAGACGCAGGAGATCACCATCACGGCTTCGAGCGGTCTGTCCAAGGAGGAGATCGACAAACTGCAGAAAGAAGCCGATGCCCACGCCGACGAGGACCGCAAGCAGCGTGAGGACGCCGAGGCCCGCAATCGAGCCGACAGCATGATCTACAACACCGAGAAGCTGCTGCGCGATAATCGCGAGAAGATTGGCGACGCGGACGCCAAGGAGATTGAAGACGCCATCGTCGCAACCAAGGCCGCGGTGGACGGCGGCAAGACCACTGCGGAGATTGACCAGGCTGTGGACCGGCTTACCAAGGCCACGCATCGCCTGACAGAAATCATGTACCAACAAGCGGGCGGGCCGACCACCGGCGAAACGGGTCCGGAAACCAGTGGCGCGGATAGCACCGCCACTCAGGCGGGCGGCAGCCCCGGCGATGTAATCGACGCGGAGTTTGTGGACTCGGACGAGAAGAAGGGCTAAGCAGTCCGTTCGGCCCACTAGCCCGGCATATCAGCAGGATATTAGCGCGCGCGTAGCCCGTGCTCAGCTGGCGTGTACGGCGATGGAGCGGCAACCAGAAGGCTGGCATGGCGGAGAAAAGCGATTACTATCAGACCCTTGGCGTAGGCCGCAAGGCCACGCCCGAGGAGATCCGCAAGGCCTATCGCAAGCTGGCGCGCAAGTGCCATCCTGACGTCAACCCCGGCGACAAGAACGCGGAAGAGAAGTTCAAAATACTCTCGGAAGCAAATGATGTTCTGAGCGACGCCAAGAAGCGGAAGGTATACGACCGGCTGGGCTACTACTCCGATGCCGCCGCCCACGCCACCGCCGAAGGTTTTCCCAGTGCGGGCGGACGGCGGCCTGTGGATTTTTCCGGCTTTGAGTTCAATGACTTTCCCGCTGGCGCTGGCGAAGCGGGACCGACCTCCTTCCGCGATATTTTCTCCAACATGTTCGGGCGCGAAGAGCCTGCCGAAGCTCCCGCCGAGATGGGCACGGACATCGAGTATCAGGTCGCCATCGGGTTCTGGGATGCCATCCGCGGCGCCACCACTCGACTGCACATCAATCGCTTCAAGTCCTGTGGCGTGTGCCACGGCAAGGGCGGCACGGGCCATGAGACGATCTGCCCGGAGTGTAAAGGCAGCGGCTCTGGCACCAAATCCATGGGCGCCATGCGCTTCAACGTCACCTGCCCACGCTGCCGAGGCAAGGGCCGCTTGATTCAGGCCTGCACGGCGTGCAAAGGCGAGGGGCGCCGACCGGAGACCGAGCAACTCGATGTGCGCATTCCCGCTGGCGTGCAGGATGGCTTTCGCGTGCGGGTAGCGGGCAAGGGCAATACGGGGCGTCAGGGCACGCACGCCGGAGACCTCTACATCATCACCAAGGTGGGCGCGCATCCTTTCTTTGAGCGCCACGGCGACGACATCCATTGCGTGGTCCCCATTACCATCACCGAAGCCGCCATGGGCGCGAAGATTGAAGTGCCCACCATTGATCAGGCGCGCGCGCTGCTGAAGATTCCGCCAGGCACGACCTCCAGCCAGCGCTTCCGGCTGCGCGAGAAGGGTGTGCAGTCCATTAAGACGGGCCAGCGCGGGGATCAATATGTGGAAGTGCGCATCACTCCGCCCGCGGTCGCCGATGAGCGCTCAAAGGAGATTCTGCGCGAACTGGCGCGGCTGAATCCGGAAGACCCGCGCGAAAAGATTTACCTCAATACCGCGCGGTAGCGCCTGAACAGAGCCGCGACCGTGAGGGAGCGGACCGGCCCATCGATCACGGATAATCAGCGAACGGGTCCGCTCCCTCACGGTCGCGGCTCTGTTTAGGCTCGGACAAGAGAAACGAAACGACCATGGCTCCAATACCATGACACCAAGAGGCAGAAAAAAAGCCGCGCACATGATCTCGGCCATTGCCGAGACTTATGACGTGCATCCGCAGACGTTGCGCCTCTACGAGCGCGAAGGTCTGCTGAAACCATCGCGCACGGAAGGCAACACGCGCCTCTACACGGACGCAGACATCGAACGACTGGAGCTGATCCTGAGCCTGACGCGCGACATGGGTGTAAACCTGGCAGGCGTCCAGGTGGTGCTGAACATGCGCGCGCGCATGGAGCAGATGCACCGCGAGATGAAAGATTTCGTCGAGATGGTCCAGCGCGAAATGATCCATCAAGTGCCCACGACGCCGTTTCCGAAAAATGCGCTGGTGCGCGTGTTGCCCACCATGAGGCCGCCGGCAAAGAAGATCATTGCCGTGGCCACGCGCCAATCAAGTAAGTCCCCGTCCGGTAATGCAAGGTCCGGGGACGCAAAGAAGAAGTAACTCATCCGGACCATGAAATCGGTCGTGGCGCTGGCTTACAATACTTGTTCCCAGACTGTATCCGGCTGCTGGACGCGGAGTTCGACTTTCATAATGAAACCCTCTTCCACCATACCCCCTATCGAGCTGCTGATCTTTGATCTGGACGGCACGCTCATCGACTCCACGCTCGACCTGATGCTTAGCGTGAATGCTACGCTGACGCATCTAGGTCGTGAAACGCTGGACGAGAAGACCATTGCTTCCTACATTGGGCGGGGCGCTTCCGATCTGATCGAGCGGGCTACGGGCGGAGCGGCCAGCGAAGCGGAGATCGCCGCAGGCCTCGATTACTTCATCCGCTACTACGCGGAGCATAAGCTGGATAACACGAAACTCTACCCGGGAGTGCGCGAGACGCTGGAGACGCTGTACGCTCCGCCTCCCCTGAATGGAAATGGCCATGAGCCGGTCTCTGCGAAAATCAACGGAAACGGCGCGCCGCTCGGAGCAGTCCGCCTCGCGCGCCACAGAACACGCACGATGACGGTGTTGACCAACAAGCCGGAGCGTGCCAGCCGCTCCATCCTGCACGAACTAGACTTACTGCGAATGTTTCCTCACGTACTCGGCGGCAACACGCTGCCCGCCAAGAAGCCAGACCCGCTGGGCATCCACACCCTGCTCGAACGCACCGGCATTGCGCCCGAAGCCGCGATGATCGTGGGCGACTCCGACGTGGACATCCAGGCAGGCGACAACGCCGGCATCTGGACCTGCGGAGTAACCTACGGCATCGGCACAATCGACAGAAACGCCAACCCGCCCGACCTGTTCATCGACAACTTCTCTGAACTGACTTCAATCCTGTGATCGGTAGGGACAGGCCTCCGGTCTGTCCTTACCTAAGACCGCAAAATGGCGGCGTTACATCAGTACCAATCGAGCGTAGGATTCGTTAACATCTGAGCAGAGGCACACGTGCGCAGGAAGCTTCTATTGGATGCGGCGCGTGGAAATGCGACACGATGCTCTATTGGATTACATTTGCGACGGGGTTGATTGGCGTCAACGTCATCACCTTTCTCACTCTGCTGTGGTGTCTGCGTCCGTGGGTGAAGGCCGCCCGCCGTCGCCGTGTCCTGGCGTGGATGGCCGTCGTCTTCTTGATTTTGAACCTGCCGCTGGCCGTGTTCTTCTTCCGCCCGCTGGATATGTTCCTCATGACGTTCCCGGCGGCGGTCATGGAAATGCTGTTTCTGCCCTCGGCGGCGTGGGTGACGGCGCTGCTGCTGTACTCACTGCTGGTGAGCTGCGCAGCTGCCGGCTGGGCCGCGTGGTCATTGTGGCAAAAGCTTCTTAGATACCGGACATCGACTCGGCATCCCCTGCCGAAAGTGGAAGCGCCTACGATGGCAATGAGTATGCCAGCCGACGTTACCGTCAATGAACCAGCACCAGTAGCGGTTTGGCCGGAGCGGCGCAAGTTCATTGCTGGGGGCGTGTGGCTGGCGCTGCCTGCGCTGTATGGCGTCAGCGTCTATGGCCTGCACGGCGCGCTCGATGATCTTGAGGTCAGCCCGGAGCTGCCCATTCCCATTCCACACCTCTCTGCCGCGCTCGATGGCCTGCGCGTGGTGCAGCTCTCGGACATTCACGTCGGGCCGTACCTGCGGCGGCGCGAACTCGAGAGTCTGGTGGTGCGTGTGAATGCGCTGCGCCCGGACATCATCGCCATCACCGGCGACCTGATCGACCGCGACCTGGCGAGTCTGCCCGATACCGTTGCCGGACTGCGCGGACTGCGTGCCAGTCAGGGCATCTACATGGTGCTCGGCAATCACGATCTGTTTGCGGATCGCTACAGCTACACGTCGCAGCGCCGCGGCGGTGTCGAGATCGCCGAGGCCATGGTCCGCATTGGAGTACGGACGCTGCGCGACGAATCGGCGATGGTCGGCGAAGGAAATGATCAACTGGCGGTGATGGGTCTGGACTGGATCGTGCCACGGCGGGAGACCGGCAACCTTTTCTATGACGAGACCCGCACGAGGACGGCGCTGCAAGCAATGGATGCCCGCCTCGCTCCGGAGACTCCCAAGATTTTACTGGTCCATCATCCGGAGAGTTTCCGCGAAGTCCCGGGGCATCAAATCGGTCTCACTCTGGCAGGTCATACGCATGGAGGCGGGCAGATTCTGCTCGGCGACTACGGCGGCCAGCCCGTGGGCCTTGCCATGATACGGTTCAAGTTTACGCGTGGTCTGTACCGCGAGGGCGCGTCGTCGCTCTACGTAAGCCGCGGCATCGGATACCTGGGCGTACCCATTCGCCTCAACTGCCCGCCGGAGATCTGCCAATTTATACTGACGCGCGCCCCATCGGCGTAGCCAAATGTGCGGCAGCGCCCAAAGTGCAAACATTCACGGTTTTTTCCACTCTGACAAACCTGACAACCTTGCCGGACACCAGTTATTGCCAGTAATCCTGAAAGTGTGCAATTTGGTCTTTGCCGCACATTTAGCAAAGTTGTCGGGGTTATATAGCGAGCTATTGGGCGGCGGATTTTTGCTGCGCGGCAGCGTCGAGCTTCGTCAGAAATTCCACATATCTGGGTTCG
This sequence comes from Acidobacteriota bacterium, assembly GCA_009691245.1. Taxonomy (NCBI): domain Bacteria; kingdom Pseudomonadati; phylum Acidobacteriota; species Acidobacteriota bacterium. The sequence goes on from SHUM01000056.1 coordinate 22,288, forward strand.
ACCGCGAACACGGCGAAGTCGGGGTCGTCCAGTTTTTTGCGCAGATCCTTGAAGCCTTCCTCGAAGGACTTCTGCAGATTCTGGAGGACCGGCTCGAACTGACCGATCTGCGCGTATGTCTTGGCCATATAGAAATAGTAGGTTCCCTTGTCCTTGATGTCGCGCTGGTGAACGATGGTCCCGGTGCGCCCGGTGCGCTCGAAGATTTGCGGATCGATCTGCAGCGCGTAGCGGTAGCAGTTCATGGCGTAGTCAAACTTCTCGTAGGCAAAATACGCCGTGCCCAGATTGCTGTAGACGACCGGGTCGCGCGGCGAGAGTTGCAGCGCCTTCAGGTAATTCAGGATGGCCGAGCGATAGTTCTTCTGCGCATAATCAATGGCCGCCAGGTTATTCACCGACTCGGCGTAGTTAGGCCGCACGCGCAGGGCGCGGCGATAGGCATCGCGCGCGGCTCGAAGATTTTGATTCTGATGATGGGCGATCCCCAGCTTGTTGAAGTAGGTGGCATTGCGCGGGTCCATCTTGGTCAGCCGTTCATAAAGCTGCGCGGCTTCCGGATAATACTTGCGCACCATGAACAGGTCGGCACGCTGCTCCACGGCCCGCGGATCGGACATGTCCAGATTGGTGAGAATGGGCCCGGAGGTTTCCTGCCAAGCGAACGCGGGACTCAGGCCCAGCACAGGGCTTATGCCAAGCACTGGACTGGCACAAAGGCATATCCATCCGAATAGACAGACTAACTGCCGCGCGCCGAACGAAGAGTGGGCTGACCATGGATAGTCAGCACCTTTGTAAGTAACTTTGTAAGTAGCCTTGTAAGTAACCTTGTAAGTAACCATGACCCGGGCGCTTCCTGCGGAAGCCCCTCCTAATGGCCATTCTAGGGCTGCCCTCTCACGAATGCAATGCAGCACTCTGGTTATGGAGAAGTTCTTTAAGTTCCTGGCGCTGCGGACACCGTGGCCATCTCCACACGATTGCGGCCGGCGCGCTTGGCGCGATAGAGCGCGGCGGCGGCGCGCAGCAACTGCTCGACTTCATCGAGGTCCATGCTGGAGGCCACGCCCATGCTGACCGTTACTGAAATGATCGCTTCCTGCGTGGTAACGGGGCCCGCGCAAACAATCGAGCGAATGCGCTCGGCCTGCTTGAGCATGTCATCGGGGCTTTCGCATCCAGCCAGGATCACCAGAAACTCCTAGCCGCCGTAACGTCCCACCGCATCGTAGGACCGCACCGCCGCGCCGATTCGCCGGGAGGCTTCGCGCAGCACTTCATCGCCGGCCAGGTGGCCGTGCGTATCATTCACGTTCTTGTGACCTGCCCGGCGATTTCGATACCAGCCGAAGTGAGAGAGAATCTCATGAGGGAGGTATTTGAATATGCCGATGCAGAGGTACAAACCAGAGCAGATCGTAACGGTGTTGCGGCAGGTTTAAGTGGCGGTGGCCAGCGGGAAGACAA
>SHUM01000057.1 GCA_009691245.1 Acidobacteriota bacterium
ATTGGTTTACACCAGTACCGTAGGCACGTTGCGCTTTACGGAAGACGGTCGACCCGCTGCGGAGAACGACGTCGCGACACTCCATTCGTTGGCGGGTCACTATAAGCGGTCGAAGTTTCTCGCCGAGCAGGTAGTGCTGCGCTACGCTGCCGATGGGTTTCCGGTGGTGATTGTCAGCCCAAGCACACCGGTAGGTGAAGGCGATCGCAGACCCACCGAGACTGGCAAAATAATTCTCGATTTTCTTCTGGGCCGCATGCCGGCATACATCGATACCGGCCTGAATTTGGTAGATGTGCAAGACGTTGCGGAAGGGCACCTGCTGGCGTGGCGCAAGGGCCGCACGGGGGAGCGCTACATACTCGGCGGCCGCAACATGAGCCTGCGCGAAATACTGGAATCGCTCGCGTCAATCGCGGGCCTGCCCACGCCGAAGATTCGTTTGCCACACTGGGCAGCTTTGGTTGCGGGTGCGGTGGATACCGGACTTGCCAGCCTGCTCGGACGACCGCCGCGCATCCCGCTGGAGGCCGTGAAGATGGCCCGCTACAAGATGTACGTGAGCACGGAGAAAGCACGGCGTGAGTTGGGCTATGATCCATCGCCGGTAGAGCCGGCGCTAGCCCGCTCCGTGGAATGGTATCGCGGGAACGGTTATCTGAGAATGTAACGATCTCAAAAGTGGGACGGCCTCTTGAATCATTCTCCCGTAATCGATCGGAAGCATAACGCATGAGTATCCCATCCAATCGATCAGACCATCCTCCTTTGCTTGGCATCATTGCGGCCTATCGATGGGAGATCTCTCCGCTGTTGCGCCGACAGTTTGGAGTCCAGCGCACCGTGACGGGCGAGTATCATCTGAAATTACCGGCGGGGGATGCGGTGCTGGCCTTGAGCGGCGCTGGAACATCCAATGCGCGGCGCGTGGCGCAGCGTTTGCTGAGTCAATACAAGCTATCTGCGCTCGTGTCAGCTGGTTTCGCGGGCGGGTTGGTGGAAGGGCTATCGGCGGGCAAACTGCTGCTGGCGGACGTGGTGATCGATGAAGCGAGCGGGCAGCGATATCCCTGTGATTTCAAATACCTGAGAGAAATTCAAGCGGCCAGAGGACAGCTTGTTACAGTACAGGCTGTGGCCGGACGCGTCGAGCAGAAAACAGCGCTTCACGTCCGCTGGCAAGCGGTCTCGGCGGACATGGAGGCCGCCGCCGTGGCGCAGGAAGCAGCCGCAGCCGAACTGCCATTCGCCGCCTTGAAGGCTATTACCGATGGCCCCACCGATATCCTAGCCATCGACTTTCAGCGATGTTTGAGTGCCAATGGGGGGCTATCCTCGGGTAAAATAGTAATCGAAGGGTTGCGTGGCATCACTCAGTTCCGGTCTCTGTGCTTGCTGGCGTGGAATTCACGGATTGCGGCTAACAACTTAGCAGCCGCATTGAGTCGATGGTAGCGGAGAAAGCATTTATATTTTCCGTGCTGGGGAATTAAAGCCGGCTGGCGGCTTCCGTGTTCGAACTCATTGTGCGAAAGTTCTCTCGAATAAGGATTTACTGTGGCGGATAGAATGACGGCGGCCGTTCTCTACGGCAAGGAAGATTTGAAGATCGAGCAGGTGCCGATCCCCAAGATTCAACCGGACGAGGTGCTGGTGCGCGTGCGCACCGCGCTGACTTGCGGTACCGACCTGAAGGTTTACCGCCAGGGTTATCACGCCCGCATGATCGTTCCGCCGGCAATCTTTGGACATGAGCTGGCCGGCGAGATCGAGAAGATCGGTTCGGACGTTCAGGGCTTTCGCGTGGGCATGCGCGTGGTAGCAGCAAACTCGGCACCTTGCGGCGAGTGTCGCTACTGCCTCCGAGACCGTGCCAATCTTTGCGACAATCTGTTGTTCAACAATGGGGCTTACGCGGAATTTATTAAAATTCCCGGTCCCATCGTTCGCCAGAACCTGCTGGAAATCCCCGAGCACATCAGTTTCACCGACGCCGCGTTGGTCGAGCCGCTGGCCTGTGTGTTGCGTGGATTCGAGCAAATACAAGTTCGCCCGGATGACAGTGTGCTGGTGATCGGGATGGGGCCCATTGGATTAATGTTTGTCAGACTGGCGCGACTCCGCGGCGCGCACGTGATCGCCGTGGGCAAGCGTGATTCTCAACTGACTGCGGCCAAGCGCATGGGCGCGGATGTGGTGGTCAACGCGGGCAAGGGTGGTGACATTGCTGAGGAGGTCCGCAGCAAAACACCCGATCACGCCGGCGCCGACATTGCCATTGAGGCCGTAGGAACTCCGCAGACTTGGGAGCTGGCCTTCCAGACCATGCGCCGCGGCGGGACCGTGAATTGTTTTGGCGGCTGTCCCAGCGGAAGCAGCGTACGGTTGGACACCTCATTGCTCCACTATTCGGAGATCTCGCTTCACGCCACGTTTCACCATACGCCGGCCTACATCCGCAAGGCGCTTGAGTGCATCTCGCGTGGCGATATCCGCGCTACGGATCTCATCACTGGCCAAGAGCCGCTGACTCGTCTGCCGGATCTGATGCGCGACATGGTGAACCGCAACGGTAACATAAAGACTGCTATCATTCCTTGATGTTCCAATCCGTCTGGCGGGCGGAGACTCTCATGTCATTCGCGGATACCATCCAACCCGCGGCCCTTGCGGACTTGGCGGCCTTTGCATCGCCCGCACAGTGGGATGGTCTGTTGCCGGAGACCGCCACTCCTCTCGCCGAGGCCCGCCGCTACTGCGAGTGGTTGGCCAGTACCCATTACGAAAATTTCCCGGTGGCTACACGACTACTGTCGCCTCGACTGCGCCCACACTTTCATGCGCTGTACGCCTATTGCCGCTGGTCCGATGATCTGGGTGATGAGGTCAGTGATCCGCGGACGGCTTTGCATTTGCTGGACTGTTGGGAGCAAGAGCTGCGCGCCTGTTACGCGGGTCATCCCCGGCACCCGGTGATGGTGGCTCTGTACGAAACCATCGTCCAATGCGACATTCCAGCCCAGCCGTTTCACGACCTCATCACCGCATTTCGTCGCGATCAGACGGTGCGACGCTATGAGTCATGGGATGACGTGTTGGGCTATTGCCGCTACTCGGCCAATCCTGTTGGCTGCCTGGTACTCTACGTCTGCGGCTATCGCGATGCCGAACTGCACCGGCTCTCCGACCTCACATGCACAGCTTTGCAGCTCGCCAATTTCTGGCAGGACGTTCGGCGCGACTACGCAATCGGACGCATCTACATGCCACTCGATAATATGGCTCGGCATGGCATCTCCGAGCGTGAGATCGCAACGGGCACCTGTACTCCCGCATTTGTTGCAATGATGCGCGAGTTGGTCGGGCGGACCTGGGAGTTGTTCCGTGCCGGTCTGCCGCTCATTGATCAACTGGATCGGCACCTCGGCGTAGAAATAGAGTTGTTCAGCCGCGGCGGCATGGAGATCTTGCGCTTGATCGAGCGGCAAAACTACAACGTGCTTTCGCGCCGGCCGCATCTCAGTGGCACGCAGATGGGTCTTCTCACTGGAACCGTTTTGTTGAAAAGAATGTTTAATCGCGGCGGGGTCCCCGCTTAAGGGCAAGAGATTTTCATGGATTCAACTGTCGCCACATCGTATCGAGTGTCTCGCGGTATTGCCCGCGCACGGGCGCGCAACTTTTATTTCGGCATTTGGCTGCTGCCGCGAGAGCGGCGAGACGCGTTGTGCGCCATTTATGCCTTTATGCGCCATGCCGACGATGTCGCCGATGGAGAGGCTATACTCGCGGATAAAACGGCGCGCCTGCGCGAGTGGCGCGCAGACCTCGACCGCGCGTTGGCGGGAGATTGCGCAGGCAATCCGATCCTGCCAGCCTTTCATCACGCTGCGACTCGATACCGTATTCCGCCTGAATATTTCCATGAGCTCCTCGCCGGCGCGGAGATGGACTTGACCGTTCACGCTTACGCCACTTTCGACGACCTTTATCAGTACTGTTACCGCGTGGCCTCGGTGGTGGGCCTGTGCTCATTGCAGGTATTTGGATTCAGCGACCCTGCCGCCAAGAATCTAGCGGAACGCTGTGGGGTTGCGTTCCAGCTCACGAATATTCTGCGCGACTTGCGCGAAGACGCCGCCACGGGTCGGACGTATCTTCCAGAGGAGGACTTGCGTAAATTTGGCGTAACACCCGCCAGCGTGGCATCGAGCGCGGCGGACTCGGCATTTGTGAATCTGGTCCACTTTGAGGCCCAACGCGCGCGGGAGTTTTATGAGCAGTCCCGGCCATTGATCGGCATGGTGCACAAAGAGAGCCGTCCGGCGTTGTGGACAATGATCTCCATCTACTGGAATTTGCTGGAGACCATTGATCGCAATCCCGCAGCCGTGCTGCAAGGGCGAGTGAGCCTGCCTACGATGGACAAAGCCATGCTGGCCGCGCGCGGGGCGGGCATGCGGATCAAGTTGCGCCTCGGCATGAGCGCGGGAGGAAAACGGGATTGACCGTCTCTCGCCTAGCCGCTCCGCGCGTGAGCATACCCCGCGTGACTATGCCCCGTGTTGCCGTACTCGGTGGCGGACTGGCCGGCCTTGCCGCTGGGGTGCGTCTCGCCGAAGAAGGATTCGCCGTCGAGTTGATAGAGAAACGCAGCGTCCTCGGCGGGCGCGCGTCCTCGTTTATCCCGCCCGGGGAATCCGCGCCCATCGACAACTGCCAGCATGTTCTGCTCGGCTGCTGCACCAACTTGCTGGATTTTCTCGGTCGCACGGATGCGCTCAGTCAGATTCACTTCTACCATCGCTTTGATTTTCTGGGCGATGCCGGATTGTCTTCGCTGGCCGCCTCGCTGTTGCCCGCACCACTGCACTTCCTTCCATCACTGCTGCGCTTTCGCCACCTGATTCCCGCCGACCGCTGGTCATTGGTGCGCGCGATTCTCGCCATTGTGCGCACGCCGCGGCCATACCCCGACATTCCGTTGATGGGTTGGTTGCGCGATCATGGCCAGAGTGTGGCCGTGATTGATAATTTTTGGCGCGTCATCATGACCAGCGCGCTCAACGAAGACCCCGAGCGGCTTTCGGCCCGACCCGCATTCCACGTGATCATCGATTCCTTTGTGCGCAACCGTACCGGTTACAAAATGGGCGTGCCGAAAGTTCCGCTCTCCGAAATGTATGCCGCGGAAAAGATGCGTCAGCGCATGACCGTCCGCCTGGGAACTGCAATTGCTGGATTGAACATATCAAATGGCAGGATAAATGGACTGCAGTTGCAAAACGGCGAGACGCTCCATGCGGATTGCTATCTAAGTGCGCTTCCACCCGACGCGATCGCCAATCTGTTCACTGCGACGCAGCGGGTCGAGTGGCCGGAACTTAATGAATGGAAGAATCTCGAATGGTCGCCCATTACCGGAATTCATCTTTGGTATGACCGCCCGGTGATGGATATTCATCATGCCGTAGTGGTGGGCAAGACGATCCAATGGGTCTTTAATAAATCGCTGGCAGCCGGAAAAAGCGCGGGCAGTGGACAGTACATTCAGGTGGTGATCAGCGCGTCGCGCCCGCTGCTGACCATGTGGCGCGAAGCGATTATCGAGCTTGTGCAGCGCGAGCTGGGTGAAGTGTTGGCGCGCACCAAAGAGGCGAAGTTGGACAGGGTGGTTATCGTGAAGGAAGCGGAATCAACTCCGAGTTTTCCGCCGGGCTGGGAATCGCACCGTCCCGGCCCCATCACTCCCTTTGCCAATTTGTTTCTGGCCGGTGATTGGACCGCCACGGGATGGCCGCCGACCATGGAGAGCGCAGTCCGCAGCGGATATCGCGCCGCCGAGTGCATAGCCAATTCCGGGGCTAAATCGGATGGCAAGCGGCACAGCTTTTTAGTGAATGATCTCCCATCCGATCTGTTGGCCCGGTTAATGCTTCCATGAACAACTGCGAAGGGTCATGACTAATATCCGCGACCACCTTGGCGCCGACAATCCGAAAGATACTGCGGGAGTGCGGCGGCGTCTGCTGCGCTGGTACGACCGCGAGCAGCGCGACATGCCGTGGCGGCAGACCTCGGACCCTTATCACATCTGGGTATCAGAGATCATGCTTCAGCAGACGCGCGTCGAAGCGGTTATCCCGTACTACAAAAGATTTCTGCGTCAGTTTCCGTCGGTGGCTCATCTGGCGCGGGCCAGTAACGAGCGTGTGCTGACATCGTGGAGCGGACTCGGCTACTACTCGCGCGCCAGAAACTTGCATCGCGCCGCGAAACAGGTTCAGTCTGATCATGGCGGGGTTTTCCCGCGTGAAGAGCAAGCCGCGCTCGACCTGCCCGGCGTGGGCCGTTACACGGCCGCGGCAATTTTGAGCATCGCTTATGGCGTGCCGCTGGCCGTTCTGGATGGCAATGTTGCGCGCGTGCTTTCCCGGCTATGCACCGTCCGCGCGGTAGCCAACAATACTGCTGGCAGAAAAACGCTCTGGCGTCTTGCGCAGGAAATTCTCGACACGCGGCGTCCTGGAGATTTCAATCAGGCCATGATGGAACTAGGGGCGACGATCTGCCTGCCAGGTCAGCCGCGCTGCGGAAGCTGCCCGCTGCGCAAAGATTGTCGAGCGCACTTGCAGGATGTAACCGGCGAGTATCCACCTGCTCGCGTGCGAGCGCGCGAAAAATCTTTGAAATTGGTTGCAGCGGTGGTGTGGGATCGTGCAGGTAAGTATTTACTGGAGCGTCGCCCTGCAGGCTCATCGTGGCTGGCGGGATTCCTGGAGTTTCCCATGTGGCCGGCAACGGCGCAGATCAGCGAAAATGGTCACGCGGGTAGTTCGTCGAAGGCCCGGCTCAAGTTGGTTCGCTCGCTCGGGACCATTCGGCACAGTATCACGCAGTTCCGAATCGAAGTGGAGTTGTGGCAGGGCGCCGTAATAAATAATAAGCAGGCTGATTTTGAAACGAAGTCGCGCAAATGGGTGGACTTGGCGGCTATAAAGAAGCTGCCCATCACTACGATTTCGCGAAAGGCGCTGGCTATGATTGGCGAGCAAAGGGAAGAGTAGGAATGAAGCGATCCACCATTTTGTTGGCGGTCTGCGGAGTCGTGGTTGTCAGCGCAGCAACCTATTATGGAGTTGCGCGACGCGGGCTTCAACCAGCCGATGCGACGCGCGGCCGCCAAGTGTTCGATGCTCGCTGCTGGGTCTGCCATGAGACGGACAATGAGGGCTACCGCATTGGGCCAGGGTTACAAAATTATTTTCGGCGCTCACCGCATCAGCAGAAGAACGGCTCGGAACACGAGCACACCGATGAGTTTGTTCGTGAGTTCATTCGAAACGGCTCGATGAATATGCCCGCGCAAAATTATTTTATTTCACAACAGGAACTCGCTGACGTGATGGCCTACCTCAAAACGCTCTAACGCGATTGCGACCCAAGTTACCTATCGCGATCCCACTTCCATGGTTACCGTATTGCTGGCCGCGCCGCCCGCTGTGAGGATGACCTCGGCTGTCCCCGAAGGAATTTCAGGGACTTGCAGATTGACCTGATAGAGTCCCGCGAAGCCGGGAGCGAGTCCGGCGAAGTCCACTACGGCGGGTATGCCGCGAACGGTGGCGGTTACCGCCAACGAGGTTCGCGACAAGGGCGAGGTTGGCGCCGGCTGGCCGCTGATAATCAGTGGAGTTGTTGCACCCAGCCCGGTGGCGAAAACCGAAACATATTGTCCGGGGAAGGCCGGTTGTCCGCTGCTGACCAGTGTTGCGGTTCCGGCATGAGTGATCGCGCCTGCGCCGATGCCGCTCGAGTTGAGCGAGAAAATTCCCGGCGAGGCCTGCCGCGCATTCACCGTTATGGCTGGTGATGCGATGCCATCGTTGCGGACCACCAGAGAGTGCGGGCTGGCGGCCAGGTCGGCAGGCGCCTGGGCATTGATCTGCGTGGGAGAAACGTAGAAGAGAGGCACGGCCACGCCGTTAATCTCAACGCGCGTTCCGCCAAGAGTGGTGGTCAGCGGTAGGCTGGCAGCCGAAGCGACAGTGCTGGCTAGTCGCGTCCCAAAGATGGAGAAGATGCCGCCGGGTGCGGGGATCACGCCAGCAGGCACAAAGCTGGCTCCATTGACCACGCCGAGTGGTGTCACGAATGGACCGTCAACTGGGGAAATGGTAAAAGTTGCCGGCGCAGCTAAACCTCCCACATTGGCAATGATAGTAACTGGTCCAAAACTCCCGAGCTGAACCTGCGCTTCAGCAATTCCCAATTCAGACGTCATCTGGACTGGCGCCGGAATGGTTGCCCCACCTACAGTGATGACAATAAATTGGACACCTACACCGGCATAAGGAATGTTGTTGGCATCCCGCAACCGAACCCGTAGGGGAATCGGCAGTGTCCCACCAGTTGGTCCGGATTGATTGTTGCCCTGCAATATTTCCAACGTAAGTGGACGGGTACTGGTAAGTGGTGAAACGACCTCGACAACAGATGAAGCAGTTTGAAAGCCTGCTGCGTTGGCTTCCAGGAGGGAGCGTCCCACCCCCGTTCCGGTGATGGGAAACTCAACGAATGCAGCCCCGGCGGGAACAGTCACCGTAGCGGGAACAATCACAGCTGCTGAATTTGAGGTAGCCATGCTGAAGGAAATGGCGCCGGGAGCCGGCGCTCCTAATAGAACTCTTCCAGTCACGGTGGCACCATTCAACAGACCCAGCGGATTGGGTTGCAGGAGCAGTCTATGTGTCAGGCTGGTGTTGGCTGTTCCGCGAAATCCAACTGAGCGATTGAAAAAACTCTCCCACTCGCGGCGTATGAGATCCACCTTAGCGATCTCATCGGCGGTGGCCGGAGTGTTGCGGCCAGTTACCAGCACGAAAGCGTAATGGAACCGCTTGGGCGCGATGACGGAGTTGGGAATGCGCGGCCCATTTGATGCGATGATCTGACCCAGCTCCACGTTGGCGCGGGTTCCGCTGAAGTTGGCATTTAGAAATGGCGAGGTTCCGGGATTCAGCGATGGCGATGGATTCTTTACCAGGAAGCTCGGCCCCACTTCGTCCGGGGCGCGCAGGCCCATCAAATATTGGTCGATCTCGTTGTACTTCTGCACGACTCCGGTGGTGGTGAATGTCCCGTTGTTGTTGTCTCGGATGAGATTGCCCTCCATTACGGAGGCATCCGAGTTGAAGTAAAAGCTCCAATGTTGGAGTTCACGGCCCAGCAGTGCGGTGCTGTTGGGGGCTCCGGCGGGATCGGCCCAGGTAACATAACTCATGAAGCGATGGCCGGCTTCTTGCCCCATCACGCTTAACGTGGAATTCGATCCGAGGAATATGGTGCTGGGATCGGTCGGATAACGCGACAGGCTGCCCATGTTGAGCAGGCTCTCCAGTCGCCCTGCGCTGCCGAACTGTTCCGAGAAATCAAACGTAGTGGTGTTGCCGATGCGGCCGATGCCGGTTACTTGATTGGAGATATTCACTTCGAAGGCGAAGGCCCCGTTCAAATTGAAGTTGAAGTTGCTGAAAATTACGATATTTTCGTAAGCGTCGTCGTGGGTCTGATAGAACCTTCTGGTGACGGCGGCTAAGTCCAAATCTGTGGTTAGCGAGAAAACTTCGGCAATGGCGTTTTGAATCACAACTGCGCCGGAAGTGGCGCTGAGATCAACCACCGCCGGAGTATCATTCAAATTTCCCCGAGAGATTCCTACGACAGCTTCCCGGCCGCCGATGGCGCCGTAGGCCATCTCGATGCGGCCGTCTGAAGTCAGCGTCACCTGGAACGTTTCTCTGGGGCCGGTTCCAGCAGCGGTAAAGTCCGGGACGGTTATCCAGGAGACAACGAAGCGCGACGAGCTCGCAAAGACCGTCAAGCGGCCCGTTAAAGATGAATCGAGGTCGACAAAATAAGGAGCGATGCGCGGCGGCCCAGTTAAGAATCGCGCCAGACTCCGCGCCGTGGTGGAGGTGTCGCCTTGCACGAAAGTTAGATTGCCGTCGGAGTTCACGAAGAGCGTGGTGTAGGTTTGTCCGAAAAAACGGAAGACGAATGGCAGAGTGATGCTCCGCGCCCCATCATCGCCAATATTCTGTGGATTGGTGGCGGGTGCTGGGTTCAGCAGTTCGCCCTGCTCAGCCGCGACGGTGTCAAACGACGCAGCGCCCGTGCGAACGGTGTAGCCCGTACCATTGGGATCGAAGGTCAGGGATCGTCCGTCCAGATCGAAGGGATTCTGACTGGTAACCAGCGTGCCGTCATCGGGCAGCACCGCAACATTACCCACATCGAATGCCGCAGTAGCAGCGTTGCGCAAGGGCAGAAATCCTCGTGTCGCGCGGTGTTGCTGAAACTGTGTGTGTAGTCCCAGTTCGCTGAGCACACGGTTGGGATAAGTGCCGCAGAACAGATCGCTTGATTCCGACGCAGCCCGGCCCGACACGCTGTTGGTTGCGCCGCTCAGTAGTAACAACCATGCGACCATCACCAAATTCAGCGCGCGCCTGTTGGTTGGCTGGTTGGATTTGTAGATGTCAATGTCGCGCGGGGAGTCTTGCCGGCATCCAGCCTTGCAGAGTTTCGCACGGCTCAAGCGAGCTTTCTCCTGGAGTGGTTTGTTGTGGGCAGAATCGGCGATAGATGGCGACACGGAAGACACCTGGCAAAATTACGGCACGGCATAGTAGCCACGCTTGTGGCGAAGATCGACGCCTTTGCGTTTGGTGCGAATTTCAATATTCCGGAACTGCCCGTCTAGCTTGGTGTTGGTGGAGCGGTATCCGATGGCGTACTGATTGGTCAACTCCTGCCCGATGGCTTCCAGCGCTTTGGTCATGGACGCCGCCAGCTCCGCCGTGTACTGTCCCGTGCCGGGTGTGTAAACGGAGTTCTGGCTTTCGTAAATCTGATGCTTCGAGATGTAGCCGGTGGCAAAGGCCGAGCCGGGCAGGTTCTCAAGCGGCGAGTACATGCGACCGTTGGTCTTTTCGACCAACTCCCTGAGTACCTTGTCGCCCGGTGCGTTCATGCCGTAACCGTTGGAGCTAACCACAAAAATTCGCGCATCGGCGCGCAGCGCGACATCAATCGCCTGCTCCAGGCTGTGCTCGCTCAAGTTGTCTTCGCCGTCGCTGAATACCAGCAGGACGCGGCGCGGAATGCCCGGTCCTGGAGCGGCTAATAAATTTTTCTGGCAGGCTTCGATGATAGCATCGAGCAGCGCCGTTCCTCCGCCCGCCTCGAGTTTATCGAGCGAGGTGGTGAGATCGTCGGGATTGGAGGTGTAATCCAGAAGCACCTCCGGTCCATGGTCGAAGGTCATGAGGAAGCCTTGATGATCTTTCTCATGGCTTAACACGTAGTAGCCGAGCTGCATGGCGGCTTCTTTTTCAAACTTCAGCCGCTGGCGCGCGCTGGCGCTGGTGTCGATCAGGATGCCAAAGCGCAATGGAAGATTGGTGGGGGCTAGGAAGTAATTGACCTTCTGCTCGACGCCATTTTCGAATACCTGGAAGTCGCCCTGCTTCAAATCGGTTACCAGAATCCCCTTATCGTCGAACACGGAGAAGGGTATCTGGACTTCCTCCACTTCCACAGTGATGATTTGTTGACCCGGACGAGCTGGTTCGGGAGCCTGAGCAATTGCAATAGGGAACAATGAAGTCGCGATGGCGAGCAGCATTAATAAGTTGATAAATCTGTGCCGATATAAGTTGTTGGTCACATTCTTCACTGATCATGCTCCCAAGCTGGCTCCCAAGCTGGACATACAACAGACGCGTTCTGAGCCGTGATGGATTGCTTGTGCTTGTTCCACCCTGCATAAGTCAATCGTTCCGGTAGAGCTAGTCTAGCACTTTTGCTGTGGAATTTCCGAGGATCGGCAGACGCAGTGCGAATGGAGCCGCGACCGCCAAGGAGCGGTTCGTTATCTGGATAATGTATCTCCGCTGGACCGCTCCCTTCCGGTGGCGACTCCGTTCACAAAACAAACCCCCTCCGCTGGTGGGCGGAGGGGGTTGAAAGGTTAGAAAGTTAACGACGGACTACTGCCCGGTACCGGCCGGCATGATGCGCGGCAGGCGCGACAACTCGTCTGTGGAGAACTGCATGATGTAGCGGACGATGAGGTCCGCATGATCACCACGGAAGCCAGCCGAGCCGGGAGGCAGTGGGCCACTAAAGACCGCTCGACCACCATCTTGCTTGAACAGGCCCGACGGCATTGCCGTGCCGGGACTCATCATGGCTGGATCGATCATCCAGCGGCGAGTCCAATCCGGCTTCAGTCGTCCCCGCATCAGCATGAAGCTGGGAGCGGTGGCGCGCTGATCGCGAACTGCTTCGCCAGTGGCGTGGCAGCTTAGGCAAGGCGCGGCGTCGGAGGTGAATAAGCTGCGTGCCAGCAGGCGCTCCTGCTCTGTCAGCGGCACCTGCTTGGGAGCCAGATAGGGCTGAGGCTGCACGGACAATGCATCAAAGAATTTCACCAGCTTCATAATCTCTCCATCGGAGAAGAAGAAGGTGGGCATGCGTGTCTTCAAGTAAGAGCGGACGCCGTTGCGGCTCAAGTCAGTTTCGCTCATGGACGGGTTTTCGAGGAACTTGGCCAGCCATCCCGGCTCGACGCGCGCGCCCTCGCCCACCAGATTCGGCGGCAACTGATCTTTCCACTCCGGCGTCGTGTAGCGCAGCACCGAGGAGAGGCTTGAGCGCTGACCTACATCCACCGAGTGGCAGCCCATGCAGTTGTACTTGCGAACGATCTTCCAGCCCTCCTGAATATCCCTGCGACGATCTTCAGGCAGGAAGCGGTAGCGCGGCGGGAAAGGTGATTCGACGCTGCCGAGCAGGAAGGTGGTCAGCGCCACGATCTCTTTCTCGTCGAGATCGAAGTTAGGCATGCGGAGTTTTTCGAGCGGCTCCTTGACCTTACCCTGATCATAAATGGCAGGGTCTTTCAATTTATTGGTGAAGAATCCTTTGTGGTTGTACCAGCCCTCGGCTTCGGCCGGATGGGTCATCAGAGCGAAGTCCAGGCGCTCGATCGGTTTGCTGCCTTCCTTGGACAGTTCGGTGCCGATGCGGCTTTCTTCCTCCAGGCCGGCGATTTCGTGGCAACCGGCGCAGCCGAAATGTTTCACGAGCGGCAAGCCCTTGGCCTTCATGGCCGGATCGTTCAGATAATCCGCCGCAGCGTACTCGCCGGGCTGCTTGGTCTTCAGCGACATCAGATACGTGGCGATGTCGCGAGACTCTTCGAAGCTCAGGCGCAGGTTGGGCATTACCGTCATTTGCGAAATAACCAACTCGGCGCCTTCGTTGGGGCAGGTCGAATGATCGTCGTCGAAGACGAACGGCAAGCCGTGCCTTGCGTAATCTTCAGGACCGAGGTCGCGCTTCTCGACGGGGCAGTAAGGTCGCGTCTTCTCGCGCGGATTGTGGACCCATCGGACTAAGTAATCGTAGTTGAGCTTTTCGCCGACGCGGCTCAAATTGGCGGCGAATATTCCGCCCTGCTTTTGATCGCCTTCGCCCATGGAATGGCAGGCCATGCAGCCACGCGTTTCAAACAGTTCTTTGCCGCTAGCGGCGTTGCCGGCAGGTTGAGACTGCACGCGGCCTTCCACGCCGGATTGCCAGATGTATGCTGAAATGGCCTGCACCTGATCAGTATCCAAACGGAAGCGCGGCATGCGTGTACCAGGACGGTAGTCCTGCGGATTGGTCAGCCAGACGGGCAGCCAGTCCTTGCGGAATTTCACACGCGCTTCCTTCAGGCTGGGCCCGACTTTTTTACGCTCTTTATAGAGATCGCGCAGGCGCAAACTTACCTGTGTAACTTCAGCATCAATGCCGCTGGACTGCACTTTTAGCTTGTCGGCACGGTCGTAGAGGCTGCGAGCCTCTTCGTTGGACTCGGCCAGATCGGCCTGATCAATGGACCGCTCGGCCTCAAGAATGTTGGAAATTTTATGGGCTTTCTTCTGCTCGGCCAACTGTGCGTAGTAGGCGATATCCTCGGTCTCAGAGTCGTAGCCTTCATAGCGGTGACAACCCACGCAGCCACGATGATCAAACAGCCGCTTGCCTTCATTGATAGTGGTGGCTTCGCGCAGATACATGTCGCGTGTATGGCACTGCTGGCAGCCTGCTTCGACGTTCTCGCGCTCATACATGGGCCAGAGCCAAAACTTATGGCGTCCGTGGCCCTTCTCCACGCTGGTGGTGGCGCGACCGTTGCCGTTGTGGCAGGTGGAGCAGCCGAAGCGCTCCGGATCATGCATGGCCAGCAGTTCCTTGCGCGGATGGCTGGCAAACTCAGCGCGACCACCCATATCGGCGGCGGTGATGGTGATCGGCGAGCGCGTGGCCAGGTGGCAGGATTCGCAGCGGTCTACCAGATCGATGTCCGCGTTGTGAATTTGCCGGATTCCCGGCTGCAACGACTTGGCTTCGTTCTGCAATCCGCGCATCTGCACTTCAGTGAGCGTGCCGAGGTGATCCTTCAGATAGATGTCACGCTTCTGCCGCAGTTCCGTGGCGTTGGCGTTCAAGGCGATACGTTTGGTTTGAAGATCGGTTCGGCGGGTCTTGATGCGGTTTAACTCAACTTCAAATTCGGGATACAGCAGTTCTTTCTCTTCGGCGGCGATGTCTCCGCTGGCCGGAAACGAGACGCTCAAGGTACGCGCCTTAACCTCGTCGATATCTTCCTGGATGGATTGCTTGCCGCTCTCACTGGCTTTTTCCAGTTGGTAGATCATCGCCGAAATCTCGCCGCGTGATTCCTGGAAAACTTTGTTCATCAAGGTAATGCGGGGATTCAGTTGCTGGCTGATCTCCTGGTCGATGGCGGATACTTCGGTCGCCACGGCCTGCTCGGCGGTTTCGGTTTCCTGGGCCAGCTTCTGATACTCGGCGGACTCCCGGATCGCCTTTTCCTTTTCGGCGGCGGCGGGAATGGCTTTATCCAGAAACTCTGAATACAAACCTGCGAAGTCCTTCTGGAAGCCCTTCCAGGGACGCATGGCATACATCTCGTCGTAGAGCGCCCAGATCATCGTGAGCATCATCCCTACGGCCGCCAGCATGAGCCATAAGCTAAGTGAACTACTTGTTACTGGATCCTGTTCTTCAGGTCCAATGGGAGGAACGTCAGCCATCCTCAGTCTCCGATATTCCGAAGTCCACGGTATTCCAAGTGACTCCGAAAAAAGTTGTCTCGTAAAACACTGTCTCGTAAAACGAATGTCACCAAATCAAAACTGCATTAGGTTGGAGTACCCATCCTAAATGTTGAGCTAAATATTAAACCAGGGCGTAACCCAGATGTACTTGATGCGGAACAGGTGCCGCAAGATCATCTTTGCCGGCAACAACAGCATCAGCACCAGCAAGGCCTGCATCGTAATGTATTGGAGCAAGGTCATGCGCTCGTACACCTTGCGGGAAAACTCGGTCAGCAGGATCAGCTTATGGCAAGCCCAGCCTGACAAAGCCACATACGCGCCCATGGCGATGCCGCCGAAAATTACCTTGCCTGGCATGCTGGTAATGCCCACCAAATCATGCAAATCGCGGTTCAACTCAAAAACCAGCCGACTGTGATCCCAGGTCATGCCCGGCCAAAACCACATCCAGCCTGGTCCGCGGATAAAGGTCCCGATGATGACCATCAGAACCCACAGGCCGAGGAACCCGAAATTGAATGTCCACAGCGCGAAGCGGCGCTGCTTGTAAGTGTAGTAACCGTTTCCGAGCGGGTTGATGTCGATATAGGGTATCGCCATCAGGCCGATGATGATGACCGTGGGCAGAATCACGCCGGCCATCCACGGATCAAAATAGACCAGCATCTCTTGCAGGCCCAGGAAGTACCACGGTGCCTTGGAAGGGTTCATGGTCAAGCTGGGATTAGCTGGTTCTTCCAGCGGTGCGTTCAGCGTGATCGACCAGATGAATAGAATGATGGTAACGATCAGCGCGGCCAGGAACTCGATGCGCAATAGGAATGGCCAAACGTGAACTTCCTTGGGCCACTCCGGCTTGTAGGGAAACGTCTTGCGGTGATGTGTCTTGGCCATGACCGGATCGGCTTCCAGCTGCTCGATCAGGCGGTCGTTGGCGAACGATTGCCGCAACCCGTACCAGGCGTAAAACGGAACGAGCAGTAGCAGCGATGCAATCGGTACATTGTCCGGGGTGCTAATGATGGTCCAAAGTTGATGCCAATCCATCGTTATCCCCTCCCTTTCACGGTGGATTCATCCAGACGGTCCCAGCGAATTTCTTTCTCCAGCATCACGGGCGAAGGGCCGGAGATGCCGCCGTCTTTACGAACGCGCCAGAAGTGAACCACCAGGAACGTCGATACCACCACGGGAATCGCCACGCAATGCCAGATGTAGGCGCGCAGCAGCGCGTTGGAATCGACGATGGAGCCGCCGAGCAGCGCGAAACGCACGTCGTTGAACGGCGTCATGCCAATTTCAGGTCCCAGAGGGCCTTCTGATCCCAACATTGGTGAAGCGCGCGCCATGTTGGTTCCCACCGTTACGGCCCAGAATCCAAGCTGATCATCAGGCAGCAGATAGCCAGTGAACGAAAGCAACTGCGTCAGGACCAGAAGAATTACGCCAACGCACCAATTGAACTCGCGCGGCTTCTTGTACGAGCCCGTCAGATATACACGGAACATGTGCAGCCACACGGTGATAATCATCAGGTGCGCGCCCCAGCGGTGCATGTTGCGCAGGAGCTTGCCGAAAGGAACATCGTGCTCCAGGTACAGCACGTCGCGGAAGGCTTGAATCTTTGACGGATGGTAGTAGAACATCAGCAGGATGCCGGTGAAGGTGAGCACAATGAACAAGTAGAACGAGATGCCGCCCATGCCCCAGGTGTAGCTGTAGCGCACGGCATCGCGGTTGATGCGCGCCGGGTGCAGGTGCAGGAATACGTTGGAGATGACGCCCAGCGACCGGCTGCGCGGCGTCTCATCGTGCTTCACGCGGAAGACGGACTTGTAGAGCTGCGTTTTTTCCGGCTGCTTCAGGGCTTTGATGTCCTGGTCTAGCTTTTCCTTGAACGGCTCAAGCTCCACCTTGACGCGATCGAGCAGGCCTGCCGCGGTTTTCGGTTCGCCAGGATTCTCGTCTTGTCCGGGGATATTCTGTTGTTCGTCTGCCATCCGGCATTCTCCTCGCCGTGTTTCCCAATCAGAGCCCCGACCGCCAGGGAGGGGGCACCTTCACCTATTTATCACTGCGCCCGTTCTATCACTGTTAGTTGAACGTGCCCCCTCCCTGGCGGTGGGGGCTCTGATGCACCATCCTGAAAAACGCTTTACACGCCGCGCAGGATCGCGCCATCATCGCCAAATTGGTCCACGCCACGGAACGGATCGCGGACATACAAGCGTGCCGTATCGACCACAATCTGCCCGCCAGGATTCAGCACAACATGCGCGCGATCCATCGGACGCGGTGCCGGGCCTTCAAAGTTTACGCCCTCGTTGTCATAACCGCTGCCGTGGCAGGGGCACTTGAACTTGTTCTCGCCATCCTTCCAGTCTGGCGTGCAGCCGAGATGCGTGCAGCGCGCATAGATGACAAAAAGTCCTTCGCTGTTGCGCACCACCCAGATGCGGGCATTCTGCTGGAAGCGCGTGTCCACGCCATAGGAAAAGTCCGAGGGGTAGCCGAGGATGAAGCTGGTCTTGGGCTCGAACAGCGCGCGCGGGAAAAAGAAGCGCAGAAACATCAGCAGGTCCACTGTGAAGAAGGTGAGCAGCGACGCGGTAACCAAGCGGCGGCGAACCTTGATGACTTCCTTGGGAGTTGGCTTGGGTGTGGACTTGGGAGTTTCTTTATTCGCGCCGCTATCCGCGACGGCGACCTGTCCGGCCTGAGTCTCTGGCTCGCTCATAACTCTCGTGGTCCCCTTCTGCCCGCCTTGCCCGGAAAGCACTGCGGCGCGGGGGCGAGGAAGAATGTCAACTTGCTGGGTTAGTGATAAATCCGTTGCTCAAAGAGATCTATTTTCATCCGTCTCCTGCTTGCCTGTCAAGTGTTTGGGGGCGTTGACGCCGAAATAATTCGGTGTGCCACGGTGGAGCGATCCGAGCCGCGACAGTTATGGAGCGTCCACGATAACCGTGTGCGCGACCAAGTCCCGCTCAGGCGCATTCCAGCTTTCCGACAAGACTCGACCGGGATCAGAGTTCATGTTTCCGTGCATCGTGGACGCTCCATAACCGTCGCGGCTCGGATGGCCCAACAAAAATGGGAGGCTCGTGGCTCCCATTCTTGGTTAGGTTGTTGGGTTTGACTAGAACGTAAACTTCACGCCAAAGCGTCCGCGGAATCCCGGCGACCAGATCGCATCCATGCCATAGCGCGGGTCTTTGGCGCCGACTGCCGCACGGCCATCAGCGGTATTGGCAACCAAAGCCTGGTAATCGTAACCCTTAAAGAGGTCTGTAGTGGCCAGATTGATAAAGGAAGTGGCACGGACTGCGCCGCCGCCGCCGCGGTTGTAATAGTTGTAGAGGTAGCGAACCGACTTCTGGTTGAAGAGGTTCTCCATATTGAATTCAAAGGAGAGCTTCTTGGTCTCCGTGATGCTGAACTGGTGGTTGACGTTCACGTCGGTGCGGCTCAACAACGGAGTGCGGCCCATGTCGCCACGGCCGTTCACCATGAGTTCCGTCTGGTTTGTGCTGGTAACGTACGTGGTCATGGGCGTGCCGCTGGCGATGCTCCAAAGCGGGCTGATGGTGGTGCGGCCCATCCTGCCTGTGCCCCAGTTCAAATCCTTGGCTGCATAAATCTTGAACTGATGCGGACGGTCGGTAGGCAGTCGCCCTTGCACATCCAGATTGCCCTTCGAGTCAAACAGCAGTTCATCAATGTCATAGGCGCGATTCACGTTGCCGGCCTGGCGAACGATGGTGCCGCCGGAATCACCAACTGAGGGAGAGGTTACCCCAACTGTGGGCGGACGGACTTCCTCGGAGGCCGCGACGCCGGAGTAGTTGCCATACAGTCGGCTCAACACGTAGCTGGAATTCACCGACCAGCCACCACTGAAGCGCCGGTCAAACTCTAACTCCATGGCGTTGTACGTGCGCTTCGCCTTGGGAGTCGGGATTGACTGCCGGGTCCCGCCGGATGCCGGGAAGACCGTGGAGTCGCCTTCGCCGAGGTTGCCGTAGAAGTAAGTTTCGTCGCCATTGGCATCGAGCGCGCCGATATCTTCAATGGTGCGGTTCAGCTTGTTGAAGACGTAGTAGGCGGAGAACGCGGTGTTGTTGTTGAACTGATAATCAAAACCGGCATTCAATGCGTCGGAACTCATGGCCTTAATTTCTGGATCGATATGATCAAATCCGTAGACGCGGCGATTGCGGAATCGTGTGGCCGTTCCGGGGTTCCAAATGTCGCGTCCGGGCAGGTTGGCAGGATTGATTGCGGTGCCACTAAGGCCAAACGCGTTGGGAGAATCGAGCGTGCGGTAGTAGATGTTCCAGATTTCCGCGCCAAACGTGCCGCGGGAGAGTTCGTACTTGACCCAATCATAGAAGCGTCCCCAGCTGCCTGCAATCTTCAGGCGGCCGTCGCCGAAGGCGTCATAAGCAATGCCCAGGCGGGGGGCGATCTTGTCCGTGTAGTCAAACTTGAAAGCAAAGTCCTGAACCTGGCGCTGGAAGGAAGGAACAGTTTCCTTCTCAAAACGGAGACCTAAGTTTAGGGTCAACCTAGGCGTGATTTTCCAGCGATCTTGCGCGTAGATGTTGCCGATGCTGGCGCCGGTCGTGCCGCGGGTGGCCAACTCGTTGTACTCGTAGTAGCCGTACGTGCCGCGGCAATTTGCAGCATTGGCCGCCTGCGTGCAAGAGGAAGTTCCAACGCCCGGAAACGTGCTTCCCCAGAACATCCAAAAATAGCCGCCGCTGGGATATGCATCATCCACCTTGTTTACGTTCTTCATGGTCCCGGTTCCCAACTTCAAATCGTGGTTACCGGCCATGTCAACGTTTACGCCGAGGTCTGCCTGAATCATGCTGCGCGTGCTGATCTCCGAGAAACGCTGGCGCAGGCGGGGAGTATTTGAAAATGAGACGCCGCCGCGCTCGGTAGGCGCGATGTTTGCTTCCAAAGCCCCCAGCGAGCTTGTCGGAGTGCGGTATTCAACGGCAGAGTTTCCCGGGATGCCGGTGTCCTTGAAGTTATCCCAGAAACGGCCGCCACGCACGGTGAGTACCATGCGATTGCTAAGTGTCAGGTTAATTTCTCCGCTCATGGAGGACTTTGGATTGAAATAGCCGATCTGCTTGTTGATTACGGAGGAGGCCAGAGTATCAACCACTCCGTTGGGTGATTATGTACTTTACACAAGGTAGCCATTCCGCCATACTCGCTTCGGTTTATCGGCATGGGCGATCTGCTTTAGTTTGTCCCGTACTTTCTTCGGAAACACACTCGCCAACAACTCTTCGTCATTCATTTCGGATGCCTTTTTCTTGCTCTTTCTAGGAGACATATGGACACCATGAAAAGTATGGATTTAATGAAACTGATGGAAGCATTCGACACCGAAGAGGAATGCCGCACGAAACTAGAACAGTTGCGTTGGCCGAACGGGATTGCTTGCCCGCGTTGCAGCAGCGATAAGATTTCCCGCATACAAAAGCGCGGCCAGTTCGATTGTGATTCATGCCGTTACCAATTCTCCGTCCTGAGCGGGACCATCTTTCATGATACTCACCTGCCATTGCCGAAGTGGTTTGCCGCTGCCTATTTGATGTGCGAATCCAAAAAGGGAATCTCTGCCAATCAACTCAAGCGCACGCTGGCTGTAAGCTACAAGACGGCCTGGTATCTGTGCCATCGCATTCGCAAGGCTATGGAAGAGACCGCACAGGCTCAATTGGAAGGCACGGTAGAAGTTGACGAGACCTACATCGGTGGAGCCTATGACAAACGGCGCAAGCGCGCCCCGTGGCAAAAGCCAGCGGTCATGGGCATGATTCAGCGTGACGGAAAGTTTGAAGCACGGACCATTCTAACCGCCAGCAAACAAATTCTCATCGGCATCATCAAGCAGCGCGTCTCTGAGAAGGCCACGGTCTATACGGACCAATACCGCGCTTACAGTTCTCTGAAAAAGACGCACAAGCATGACACCGTGAATCACTCCGCCGAAGAGTGGGTACGCGGCAAGGTTCATACGAACACTATTGAAAGCGCGTGGTCCCTGTTCAATCGTTCGATCATCGGCTCCTACCATAAGTTGAGCACCAAGCATCTTGATGCTTATCTGAACGAGTTTGAATGGCGCTTCAATAATCGGCATAATCCTTACCTATTCAGGGACACCCTCACGAAGCTAGTCTCAGCAACGGCAATGCCATACGAGAAACTAACTGCCTAAAGTTCTATTGCATTAGCTTTACTTCGCATCTATCGGCATTCCCCCCTAGAAAAAATACGAGCGGGGAGTTTGGGGTCCATGCCGGAGAGCCGAGAGATAGCAGGACATCCCCGCTTGGGGTCTGGGTTGTTTGGACATTCTGTTGATTAACTCTTCCAGCTACCGTCATGCCGACAAGATTAACTGGTGTTGTGCAATCAAGGGTAAGATTGGTCGGCTGGATTACTTCATTCGTCATAGCTACGACCAGCATTGCTCCAGAGTTCCCAGGAATTTCATACACTGATGTGCTTACAGTTCGTGGTGGCTTCTCCATCAACTTGCCGAACTGGAGTACGCAACTATCAATGGTTCCCTGTTGCCTTTCAAGATTGTTTTGTTGTGAATCCATTCGGATACGCTGATCCGCTAGTCTGTCATTCGCATTGCTTAACCTTGTGTCTCGGGCATCAATACCAGTTTGACATCTGTACAAAGCAGAGGCGAACCCAGATTTTCAAGCAATTACTGTTGAAAGATTGTGATATTCTTCTCGCCACGAACTAAAAAAGGCCCCCACAAGACATACGAGACCTAGACCCCAAAAAACCCGTTCCTGGGTTGGCTTTTTGGCAATTTTTTCGCACAGCGCGAGGACGAAAAAGACAATTCCACAAACGATAGATAAACGTAGGAAGCAACTGCTGCCACCCACGAAGAAAAATCCTCGTACATTCTTTGTAGACCTCCGACTTTGCTGGCCAGTCTACTCATTTACCACCCATTGCGTAAAGGGGATAATCACCACACTTTTTTATTGACACTGAATGGGGACATCATCTATACCCGATCATAGATGCTGTAGCAGTCGCAGGTTGACGTGTGCGCATTGCACGGTTCAGAGAAAATCGGATCGCGGCTGCTGGCAACTAGATGTCTAGCAGTGGAATGCAGACCATTGTTTTTCGAGGCCAATTGGACTGAGCTGCTTCCTG
>SHUM01000058.1 GCA_009691245.1 Acidobacteriota bacterium
AACCCAGTTTGAGCCGGTGCAACCAGGCTATTTCGGGAATGTAGGAAAGAGCACCGTGGACGGACCTGGGGTTGCCAAGATGGACTTCTCGGTGTTCAAGGCGTTTGCGGTTGGCGAAGGGAAGAGCCTGCAGTTCCGGGCCGAGTTTTTCAATTTGCCGAATCACCCGAACTTCGCTGGACCGAGCATGGCCGTTTTCGAAACCAACGGACGGCGCGTTGACAATCCAGGGCGCATCACAAAAATGGTTGCTACTCCGCGGCAGATCCAGTTGGCCCTCAAGCTGGAGTTCTGAAGGCGGAACCATTTGACATTGAGACTACGTTGTAGGAGACTTCGCCACGTTCGAAGGTCAAAACCATTTCGTTAAGCGCGGCTTGCGAATTTCCAGTTTTTTGATCCGTTCCTCAAGCGTGTCCCTACCGAGAACTTCATCGGCAGTGTGCAGTGCAAGATTTACGCTCAAAGTCTACCGCGATTGCGTTGTTGGCAGAACTATTTCCTTTCGGGAAGCTGCGCAAATTTGATTATCGGCTGACTGGGTGTAAAGTTGGGCAGGCCTCTGCAATTTGGTCCGATCTGAAAGTCGATCATTTCGTTTAACGTTGCGCGGTTTTGATCAAGCTGCTCTTCTTTCGTAGCGGTGGTGGAGTCCGCCAACTTCAGGGAACTCCACTATTCCACCGCGATCGGGCTTGAAGACCTCTCGTGGCTGTGGAGCGTTTTTCTCCAGGGCAAGATGGGTTCTGGTTCTCTCGTAATATTGAAAATACGACCGCAGAATCTTCCGCAGGGAAGTTTCGTTTAACACCAAGAAGTGGTCGAGACATTCTCTCCTGATCGAGCCTATCAATCGTTCCACGTAGCCATTTTGCCAAGGGGAATGTGGAGCCGTCAGGACTTCTGCTATGTCCATTGACTGTACCGTTTCTCGGAAAATATTGCCGTAGCATTTGTCTCGGTCGCGGATCAAGAATCTTGGACCCGTATCGAACGGGAAGGCTTCGCGCATTTGTTGGGCCGCCCATTCCGCAGTGGGATTGGCCGTGACGTTGAAGTGAACGACGCGACGGCGGTGATGTTCCAACACCACGAAAACGTACAGGAGCCGAAAGTTCAGTGTTGGCACGGTGAAGAAATCTGCCGAGACCAATTGCTGGGCGTGGTTCTTCAGGAAAGTCCGCCAAGTTTGAGACGGAGGCTTGCGCTGCATGCCCATGTACTTAGCGACCGAAGTCTCCGAAACCTCGAATCCCAGCATTAGCAGCTCGCCGTGAATTCTCGGCGCACCCCAGGTCGGATTCGCCAGTCTCATTTTGCGGATAAGGGATCGAACCGCAACCGAAAGTTCTGGCCTGCCCGGTCGGCAACCTCTGGATTTCCATGTCCAGTACAATCGAAAACCTTTGCGATGCCAAGCAATGACGGTGGCAGGTTGGACGATCACGAGGGCAGACTTCCAACCCGGCCAGACATTGGAGAGCCAGACCCAAAAGATGCGATCTGCAGTCTTGAACCGAATTCGACCCTGTTTGGTTCGTTGCAGAACATTCAATTGATGCCGCAAAGCGACAATCTCCAGCTGCAGACTAGCACGCCGCAGAAAGAAGGACTGAACGACGAAAAAGAGAGTGGAAAGTATGGTTTTCATGATGCCAGAGAGCGCATCAGGACACCACTCTAACTTCAATCATTTAAACCAGATGGGATTTACAATAGGGACAGGAATCGCGAGGAAAGCCACAGCTACAAAAGTATCTACAGTGGATTTCAGAGCGGGCCGGAAACGGCCCGCATCTAATTGAAAATGTTGGTCGGGGCGATAGGATTTGAACCTACGACCCCCTGCGCCCAAGGCAGGTGCGCTACCAGGCTGCGCTACGCCCCGACTAACTCTGATTAGTATACTCTGCCACCGTATCATTCCGGAAAGTTTGAACGAGTGCTGGCCGCTCCTTTGCCAGATCGAGGAGAGATGCACGACACGAAGTTGGTGAAAAAAATGACTCGACTTCTAAAAGGATGATGAAAATAAAAAAGGCGCGCACAAAGCGCGCCCTTCAACTAGGCTTGGCCAAAAACCAGGAGATCAATCTCCCGTCCAGATATCTTTTCTAGGGCAATTTGGCATCCATTCCACGCTATTTGGGGGGGGCTATTGAACTCAATCAGATACGATCACTAACGATGCTCCCTAGTGGTAGAGGCAAGAACATCTCTGCATTTTGGAATCGGTTAATCCGTGATTATGTACATTCGGTTAATCTTTTGAGTGACTATTTTTGTGAGAAGAATCAGAATTGGCATCACATTTTTCTTGACTGTTTCGTGGAATCGAACATAATAGGCGGTGTCGACCCCCAGTCGGCATTGTCCAGATTCGCTCGCACGGTTTTACGGCGATTTTCCAAAACCCAATTTGAGCACTCTCACCGCTGAACTCACCGCACGTGAAGTATTGCGCTGTTCCTGCTGCACATTGGTCCAATTCCGGACCACCACAAACAACTGCCGGCGCTGCGACAAGCCGTTGCCGCTGGCCATCCGCTACGAAGCGCCGCCGGAAAGCACGGGAGGTCTAATTCCTTTCCCGTCCGACCGGCTAGCCCTTCAGCCGCGCGGGAAGACGGCTCGTGAACTCACCATTGGCCGTAAGCTGCGCGATCTGCGCGAAGCGCGCCACCTTACGCAGCAGGACATGGCCGCCAAGGCGGGCGTCCCGCGCACCTATATTTCCCGAATTGAAAATGCACGTTTGCTGCCTGGCCCCGTGATGCTTCTTCGCATCGCCGACGCATTGGGCGTCGCCATTCTCGATCTGCTGCCCACCGGGAAAAATCTTCTCGGAACGGTGGCGTTTGAGGATGAAGGTTACTGGACGAGCATAACCGGTCTATTCGCGCAACTGCGACCGGGCGATATGGCAATGGTCGTGGCCAAGGCTCGTGATATGGCCGAAGGCATCAGCACCCCGAGCATGGTTCCAGAACTTATGCCCATGCTGATGGCAAAGTAGTTTTCCCAGCGGGCTCCTCGCAGTCGGCCAGCAGTTGAGTTGGGTCGACCGGACCTCTTTTCTTTCTCCTATCCTCGTGGACGGATCACCGGTATCAGCGCCGGCGATCCGTCTTGTTTTTTTAGACACGATGGCTTCACCTCATGCCGTGAATTGCGTCGACGCTACGGTGAGCTGGAATCTATAATGGCTTCGCATACAAGTAGGAATGTGGTCGGGGCAAGGAGGATTGGAATTGCGCTGCGCACATCGCAACCGGATCGGAGAGCAGTGCCGTGACCAAGCGACTGCCAACAGCCAGCTGTGCGCATATCATGCCGGCATTTTCGAAGGTCGGGAAATGGGAAGCTCATCGGAAGATACCCACAGCTCCAACTCAGGTGGCATGGGCCGGCAATCCCGGTTCCCATTCATCTACCGCGTAGCCGCAGGGCTGCTGCTGCTCCTCTTCCTGATCGAGATTGCACAATCGCTGCGCGGCGGGCTGGACTTCTAATCGGGGTTTTCTTCGTCGCCCTATCAGCCAACGATATCTTCTCCGCCATCCACGCCCAGAGTATTTCCAGTCAACCAGTACGTGTTGGGTAATGCCAGCACTCCGATTGTAGCGGCGATATCTTCCGTAGTAGTCAGGCGTTTGTAGGGATTACGAGCCTCTGCGTCGGAAATCAATTTATCGCTCCCGGGAATCTTGCGCAATGCAGGCGTATCGGTAACTCCAGCACGGATGGCGTTAACTGTGATCTTGCGCGGCGCAAGCTCCATGGAAAGCTGGCGAACGTGCGATTCCAGAATCGCCTTGGCGGCGGAGACCGCGCCATAGGAGGGCATCACTCTTGTGCCGCCGGAGCTGGTCATCGCGTAAATACGACCGCCGGCCTCCATCACACCGGCACCCACCACCGCTTGCACCCAATAGACCAGGCTGTGCCCCATCACGTCAGCGGTCATGTCCATCTGCGCTCGCGTTATCGTCGTCTCGCTGCCCACTAGCGGATGAAGCGAACCGAAAGCCAAGGAATGCATGAGCACACGAACCGTGCCGGACTTTTTGGCGAACTCTTCCTGAATCTTCGCCACCACCTCTTTGCGCTTCTCCTCATCGGAGGCGTTCATATTGAAGAAAATAGCCTCGCGCCCGTAGCCTCTAATTTTGCCGATCACTTCTTCGACATGAGGCATAGTCCCGCGCCGGTCCAGGTGCACGCCAAAGATGTTGTAACCCAGCCGCGCCAGTTCCAGCGCGGTGGCCTCGCCGAACCCGCTTGAACTGCCCAGTATCAGTGCCCACAGTTGCTTTTCCATCGTGGTTTTCGTCAAACTCCTCGTCTGATTTTTCTTCACCGTGCTCAAGAACTCCGCACACCATACTATCTTGCGGAGCGTACCAATACTGCATAACCCACATCAATTTTCATTGGATACTTCAGTCAATGCCTCGCGCAATTCGAATTGCCGCGCAGTGTCGCTGATGGAGGAGATGTGAATCTCCACGGTCCGCCTGCCGGGAAATGTTCGCTTCATGGCCGAGCCTAGCTTCTCGCCCCATTCAATCAGCACCACGGCATTTTCGGCCAGCAGATCGTCCAGCCCGAGTGTCATCAGGTCGCGGGCATCCTCAATGCGGTACAGATCAATATGATATACGCGCGGAGACGATTTGCGAGCCATTCCGTATTCGTGAATCAAAGTGAAGGTAGGGCTGGTAACATCCTCCATCGCCGCCGCACCCAGCCCTTCGACGATGCCCTTGGTCAGTGTCGTCTTCCCCGCTCCCAGATCCCCGAGCAGGAGCACCAGCACCGGAGGATTGAAGTGGCGGGCAATCCTCCGGCCCAATTCGATCGTCTCCTCCGGCAAGTGAGTGATAAATTGGACGGGCTGTACCGGCGCGCTACTCAAGTTGACTCCGAATCATCTCCGCCGCATCCGGCAGAGCGTCGATCAGGTCCGTAGCGATTAGCGAAAGTTCGCCCTTGCGAGCTGCCGCGCCATCGCCCGCTGCGCCATGCCAGTAGACTGCCGCGCTCACAACTTTCTCCACCGATACATCGGGGTGCTGCCCAAGCAACGCGGCAATCATTCCCGTCAACACATCGCCCGTGCCTGCGGTGGACATTCCAGGATTTCCAGTGGGGTTCACGTAAACTTGTCCGGTAGGCTCGGCAATGAGCGTGCGAGATCCCTTGAGAACGAGATAGACATGATGTTTCATGGCAAAATCGCGCGCCACATCGACGCGGCGCAATTGGATTTCACTGACGCTAAGGCCCGCCAACCGGGCCATCTCCCCGGGGTGCGGAGTCAGCACCAGAGTGCGTCCCTTGCCATCCAACAACTCCGGCGCGCCAGCAAAAGCGTTCAATCCATCGGCGTCGATGACCATCGGCGTGGACGAAAACTCTTGAACGACTTTACGAACGAACTCGGCTGTCTGTGTATGTGTGGATATGCCAGGTCCAATGGCGATCACTGCTTTGTCTCGCGCCACCGCCGCGAATCGCCCTCCATCAAACGCCTGTGTCGAAATGGAACCTTCGCTCGACTCAGGAAGAGCCTCCGTCATAAGCGCGGGAGAGGCGGCGGCTACGTCTGGTTGAGCGCTTTGCGCGGTGGCGAGCGTTACCAAGCCGGCTCCGGCCCGCAGGGCGCTCAAACCAGCCATTCCAGTCATGGCGGCGGCCCCGCTTTTGCCACGGGACCCTCCCACTACCAACACATGTCCGTAACTGCCTTTGTGGGTATCGGCAGAACGTGGCGCCAAAAATGGCGCTACATCCTCCGGGCCGAGCAGGTTTAAAAAATTTGCAGTTTCATTGCTATAGGCGGATGGCGGAGTCCCCAGGGGAACGACGACCAATTCACCCACGTTCTCAGAATTTGGCGGGAAAATCTGGCTGGGCTTCGGAGCAGTAAAGGTAACAGTGCAACATGCTTTCAAGGCTGGCCCCAGCGGAGCGCCCGTGTCGCCAGGCATGCCCGAGGGCATGTCCACCGCCACTATCTTTGCATGTGCCAGAGTCGTGGTGATGTCAGCGATTATCTTCGCAAAAAATCCGGCGACGGGGCGGTCAAGGCCTGTGCCAAGAATGGCGTCAATCAGTAGAGTTACCGGCAGTATTGCAATGCGAGCGGCGGTCCATTCTAGTTCGTTGCGGGCCACCAACGGCTGCACTCCCCACTTCAGCAGCAGCTCATAATTCGCGCGGGCATCGCCTAGAAGCTCGCTGGGATCAGCCAGCACGACCACTCGTGAACGGAGGCCGCGCATGAGCAGATGCCGGGCCACGACAAAACCGTCGCCTCCGTTGTTACCCTTGCCGCAGACAACACCGATCCGCTCGCGGCCGAGCGCCGGAAAGCGCCGAGCGAGCGTCTCGACCACGCCGCGTCCAGCATTCTCCATCAGCACACGCCCGGGAATGCCCAACTGTTCGATGGAGACGCGGTCGGCCTCGTGCATCTGCTTTGCGGTCAGAATTTTAATGGACATAGCTGATTTTTATGGCGCTATCGAACGGTAATCGCATGAAACATATCAGCATCCGGCAACCATTCGTCCGTCCAGTCATCCAATACCTTGGCGCTTCGAAAATGCAGCTAGGGCGCCAAGAATTAGTATAGAGGAAATCTGCGCTAGAATAGTGGCAGCGGCTTTAGCGGAGGTTCATAACGCCATGTTTTTTGATCCCATGTATTTCTTATTCATCGGACCCGGATTACTGCTTTCCCTGTGGGCCAGTTTTCAGGTGAAGCGGGCGTTTGGCAAGTATTCCAAGGTGCGCTCAATGCGCGGTATGTCCGGCGCGGAGGCGGCCGCCGAGTTGCTTCGCGGTGCCGGCATCACTGACGTGAAGATTGTCCGCCACCAGGGCATGCTCACCGACCACTACAATCCGCTCACCAAAACACTGGCACTCTCCGAGCCGGTGTATGACTCCGACTCGATTGCGGCCATCGGCGTGGCTACGCACGAAGCCGGACACGCCATCCAGCATGCCCGCGCCTACGGACCACTGTGGCTGCGCTCGGCGCTGGTTCCCACCGCCAACATCGGCTCCAGCCTCGGCTATATTGTCATGACCGCCGGCCTGATGTTCTCCTCCGCCAATATCGTGCTGTTCGGCGCTGTGCTGTTCTCCGCCGTGCTGCTGTTCCAGATTGTCACGCTGCCGGTGGAGTTCAACGCCTCGAACCGCGCCAAGGCCCTGGTGGTAGATTATGGCATCGTAACGGCGCAGGAGCGTGAAGGCATCGACAAGGTTTTGAACGCGGCGGCGTTGACTTATGTAGCCGCCGCCATCAGCACGCTGCTCACGCTGCTCTACTTCCTCATGCGCGCCGGACTGTTCGGCGGACGCCGCGACGATTAGAGCGCGGCCATCACCGCGCGATATTAATATGAGATCAGTGCAGACGATCTTAGCGATTGGCGAGCGTCTCTAGCCCCGGCTCTGCCAATAGATATTCATCCGCCGTTACCAGCGTCAGGCCATAGACAATCGCAGTGGCGGCCAGCAAGCGACCAATGGGATCGCGATTATCCAACCGAAGCTGACGGGTCGCCAACGCCACCTCCCGGGTAACCGTGGCTTCGCGCACGGACACCCGACTGTTGGTGTCCAACAAGTATTCCACCGGAATATCCAATTTCAGACGGCCACGATCCACCAGATTTAATATCTCCCAGAGGCTCAGAGGCGACAGCCAAAGTTCGTTTGTGGAATCTTGCAGGGCATTCTGCACGGGAACACTGAGCCGGTTGGTTTGACCGCGTAGCCAAACCCAGATGTGAGTATCCAGTGATAACTTCACGAGTTCAGCGCTTCCCAATCCTCTTCCTCTGACGCTGGCGCTACGATGTCTCCCAAGATATGAATCGAGCCTTCCAAATCTCCGAGTTTCCGCTTCGCGTTGGACTTCTCCGTGGGGGGCTTTATTTCTGCAATCGGTTTTCCGAAACGAGTGACACTGACTGGCTTGCCGGTTTTGCGCACGCGCTCCAGCACCGCCAGGCAGGTGGCCTTGAACTTCGAGATGGCGATCTGCTCCATAGACAAATCGTACCATGGTCAATTCCCCCGCCCCTCGCCCCGCCACCGCCACAGGTAATACACCGGGATGCCCAGCAACACGATGACCAACCCCGGCCAGGTGTATAGCGGCTTGTAGATGAGCAGATTGATCTCCATGAAGCCCACCAGGATGAAGTAGAGGATCGGCAGCCACGGGAATCCCCAGGCGGAGACGGGCCGCTCAAAGCCCACGCGTCGGCGCAAAGTGAACATCACGGCCAACGTCAGCATCAGAAACAGAAGGCTGGCAAAGGTGATGTAGTCCAGCAGTTGTCCGTAGGTCCCGCTCAACGTGAGAATGCTGGCCAACAAGCCTTGAATGATCAGCGCGGTTACCGGCGTCCGGGACTTCGGGTGTATCTGCGCGGCGGACTGGAAAAACAGCTTGTCGCAGGCCATGGCATAGAACACCCGCGCGCCCGCCAGGATCAATCCATTGTTGCAACCGAAGGTGGAGATCATAATGGCCGCCGCCATCAGATACAATCCGGCGGAGCCGAAGATCACTTGCGCGGCGGCGATGCCCACGCGATCCTCGGCGGCGTATTGAATGCCGCGCACCATGAGAGTCTGCCCGTCGGGTGAGCCCTGAAGAGGCAGCACCTGCAAATAGACAAAGTTCGTCAGGATGTAGATAGCGCACACAATTCCCGTGCCCAGCAGCAATGAAAGTGGGAGATTCCGCCTCGGATTTTTCACCTCTTCGCCGGTGTAGGTAATGTAGTACCAAGCGTCCGCCGCGAACACCGGCCCTACCATGGCTACGGCGATCAAGGTTAGGGTGGCCATGCTCCAGTCGGCATCTCCCCAAAAATTACCATTGCCATAATTGGCCTGTAACGCCTCCGCGCTGCTGCCGATCCATATCCCCAGCAAGGCGAGTATCAGTAAAGCGCCGGTCTTGGTGAAGGTGAAGAGGTTCTGCACCGCCACCCCCAGGCGAACCCCGAAGCAGTTCACTGCGGTCAGCAAGGCGATAGAGAGAATGGCGAGCAAATTTTGGGTATTCAGTCCGACATCATAAGGGCCAATGTTGAGCGCACCCATCGAATAAGGCCCAAACGTCCCAATGTGCCACAGCCAACTGGCTGACGAAATGCTTGGTAAAATTACGCCGGCAAACTTGGCGAAGGCAATGGCTACCGCCGCAACGGTTCCCGTTTGAATGACCAGGAACAGCGTCCAGCCAAACACAAATCCGGTCAGCGGCCCGAAACCTTCGCGCAGAAATACATATTGGCCGCCAGACTGCGGCATTGCCGCAGCCAGCTCGCCGTAACAAATGGCGCCGATCATGGTGATGATGGCAGTGACAACCCACGTGGTAAGCATCAAACCGGGCGAAGGCAACTGGCGCGCCACGTCCGCTGTAACAATGAATATCCCGGAGCCGATCATGGAGCCGACCACCAGCGTGGTCGAGTCCATCAGTCCCAGGCCGCGCACTAGTTTGACGGGTTCCCCGGCTGAGGGCTTCTCAGTGAAAGCCTCGCTGGCCATGCGCTCACCTCATTCTCCTGCTACCGCTTGATTCCTAATATTACATGATGCTGCATGCTTCTCTCGACGCCAGTTTCCGACGATGCCGTGTCAAAATTTTAGCATACAGATTAGAACTCAATTTGACCCGTGAGTGCTCGATGCTTCACTTTGAGAATGAAATCAGGAGGCCAGACGGGATACACTTTCATTAGCGACCGTTCTTGAGGAATTACACGTTTAGCGCAGGGAATTTGGGAGGAAAGCAATTATGCGAGCTATCCATTCTGGCGGGGCTGGCGCTATCTTTCGTCTGCAATCCCTCACCCTTTCCGCCTTCCGCGGGTCCAGCGCGAAAGTCCTGCTTCTGCTATGGCTGGCCTCGGCCAGCGCAGGAATTGCTCAGGAGCTCGCCGCTCCCCGCCCGCAAAAGATCCAGCGTGCCAGCAACGAATCCTATGAAGACATTTTGCGGAAAGTGAAGGAGAACGACTCCGGGGTGGTCTACCGGGAGTTTCGCCTGGCCTATGCAGAATCGGCTCAATACAAGCCCAACGCCGACCCGGAAGCGCGCAAGTCCATGTTTGCGGCCCTGGCAGAAAAAGATTTCAAAAAAGCGGCCGAGTTGGCCGATACCATATTGCAGGACCGATACGTGGATATCTACGGCCATCAGGTGGCCTCCGTGGCATACCGCGAACTGGGTGATCGCGCCAAGTCGTCCATTCACGGCAGCATCGCCCGCAACCTGATTCAGTCTATCGTGGAGTCAGGTGATGGCAACTCCGCGCCAACCGCCATGCTGCTCATCTCCGAAGAGGAGGAGACCATCATCCTGCAGGCACTGTCGTTGAAGATGGTGGGTCAGGAGTTAATGGACCAGGACGGTCACACCTACGACCGCGTTGAAGCGATGGAACCCGGCGAGGGGCTGGTTACTCTCTTCTTCAACCTGGATGTTCCGATAATCAAGATGCGCGAGTCGATCGCCGACATCAAAGAATAATCAAGCCCCGATAAGCTAGAGTGGCTGTCAATCAGGTCCGTAGGTTGGTGAGAATTTCTCTCGCCCGGGTCTCCAATTCCCCAGTGGTTCGGCAGTTGACAACGAGCCCGCTGATAACGGCCACCGCATCCGCTCCCGCCTTCAGTACCGCCGCGGCGTTAGCCCCCGAAATCCCGCCAATAGCGACCAAGGGAAGATCGGTCAGCTTGCGCGCTTCTTTCACCAACCCAGTTCCCACGAGCGGATCAGG
The DNA here is from genome assembly GCA_009691245.1 of Acidobacteriota bacterium. Classification (NCBI taxonomy): domain Bacteria; kingdom Pseudomonadati; phylum Acidobacteriota; species Acidobacteriota bacterium. Next base: position 10,827 of record SHUM01000058.1, read on the forward strand.
GTTCGCTTTGGTCGCCGTTGCATACACGGGACCAACGGCCAGGTAGTCGATGGACATCGCAGCAGCTTCCCGGATTTGAAGTAGATTGTGAGTTGAGAATCCTATAATCGCCGGGGTGGGCAACAATTTCCTTGCGGCATCCGGCGGAAGATCGTCCTGTCCCAGGTGGACTCCACCCGCATCACTGAATAAAGCCAGATCAGCGCGATCGTCGACGATGAATATCCCGCCCGCACGACGAATCAGCTCCGACAATTCCTGGCATTCCTCGAAGTGGATTCTCCGCAACGTATCTTTGTGGCGATACTGAATCACGCGAATGCCGGCCCGCAGCCAGGCGCTGACAATCTCCCTGGCGGGAAGCGCGGGTCCTGACTGCGTGTCGAAAATCGCGTACACAGGAGCAGCATGGAAGGCAACGGCGATGGATGACGGAAGGATTTCCAATGGATTGATAACCGTTAAGGAAAGGAGCTACTGGCGAAAACTATTGCCGGACCAGTGATGGCTTGGCGCAGAAACGATCCAGCAGATTTTCATTATAGCGGCCCGACCGAAACGCCGGGTCCGCAAGGATGCGGCGATGCAGCGGAAGAGAAGTCTGCACTCCCTCAATGATGAACATCTCCAGAGCGCGCGACATGCGCTGCAGCGCCTCTTCGCGATTGCTGCCGTGAACGATTAGTTTGGCAATCAATGGATCAGAACCAGGTTGAATGACGCATTCGTAATAGCATGCCAGGTCCGCCCGGACGCCGGTCCCGCCGGGAACATTGAACGCCTGAATCTTGCCTGAGGACGGCATGAAATCCGTGGGGTTCTCGGCATGGATGCAGCACTCAATGCTGTGGCCGCGAAGTTTGATGGGCTTGCAGATAATATCCCCCAGCGGCGCGCCGGTCGCCACCAGAATCTGGCTCTTGACCAAGTCGATTCCGGTAACCATCTCCGTTACGGGATGCTCAAGTTGAATGCTGGAAGTCATCTCCAGAAAATAAAGGCAGCCCTGTTCATCCATCAGAAACTCAATGCTGCCTAGGTTGGTATAGCCGATTTCCGTCATAATTCGTTCAACGGCCCGGCCCACTTCCTCTCGCTTCGCCGCGTCCAGCGCGACCGAGGGGCTCTCCTCGACAATTTTCTGATGACGGCGCTGAATGCTGCACTCCCGTTCCCCCAGGCTGATGGCTGATCCATGCTGATCGACCAGAACTTGAAACTCGATGTGTCGCGCGTTGGGAATCAACTTTTCAACAAAAACCTCGTCGCAGCCAAAGGCGGCCTGCGATTCGCGGCGGGCCGTCTCGAACGCGGACTCCAGTTCATCTGCTGAGGTGGCCGCGCTCATGCCGAAGCCGCCCGCACCGCAGAGCGGTTTGATCAGCACGGGATAGCCGATACGCCCCGCCCATTCAGCCGCTTCCTCGACCGTCTCCACCGCGCCATCCGAGCCGGGAAGGATACAGATGCCGAGCGACTCCATGCGGCGACGTGTCTTGCATTTGTCGGCGCTCAATCGGATGATCTCCGGCGATGGACCGATAAAGGTGATTCCGCAGGCATCGCAAACATCGGCGAAGCTGGGATTTTCAGCGAGGAATCCATAGCCGGGGTGAATCGCGTCGGCCCGAGTGATCTCTGCGGCACTGATGACACTGGGGATGTTGAGATAGCTGGAGGTGGGATTGGCCGGTCCGATGCACACGGCTTCATCGGCGAAGCGAACATGCAGGGATTGGGCGTCCGGCTCGGCATAAACCGCGACGGTAGGAATGCCCAGTTCCTTGCAGGCATTGATTACACGGAGAGCAATCTCCCCGCGATTGGCCACTAATACTTTGTTAAACATCCGTTTGAGTATCGCTCAGGGCCGGTGCGGACGGCCTGGTTTGCTACGATGCTGCCCATGCTCCGTTCTGGAATTCAACTTCTACCGCTGCAAACTTTTCTAGCGTTTACGACCCGCGGCATTTGGCCGAATGTCAAAGAGAGGCTGTCCGAATTCAACGGGCTGCCCATTCTCGACGTAGCACTTCACTACTTCTCCCTCGATCTCGGACTCAATCTCGTTCATCAGCTTCATGGCCTCAATGATGCAAAGTACCTGCCCAATGCGCACACGAATGCCGGGCTCGACAAAAGGCGGTGCGCCGACCGCGGGAGCCGAGTAGTACGACCCCACCATGGGCGATTTGATGGTCTGAACTTCCTCCGATGTGGTCGAGGAGCTTCCACTGCCTGGGACCATCGAGGGCGGCGGAGTCGGAAGTGTGTTGCGAGCACCAGCGCCGACAGGGGGCCCTGCCTGAGAGTTCGGCGGTGGCATCCCCGACATCCCCACGGGGGGCTGTGACTGCCAGAAGACGGGCTCTCCGGCTGCAGGTGCAGATCGACGGCTTATCTTGATACGGAAACCGGAGCGCTCCAATTCAAACTCCGCGATGCCCTTTTCCGTTATCAACTCAACGATGTCGCGTATTTCTTTAAGGTTCATGGAACTCTTCTAGGTAATTCTGCCATTCGCCCAGCACGCCAGTGCGGGAAATGCTACAGCTCGGCCTACAGTTCGAGAAAACTCTTGGCAGTTTGCGTTAATACTTCTCCGTGATTTTTTCGGACAATTACCACATCTTCAATCCTGACGCCGCCAACGCCGGGAATATAGGCACCCGGCTCAATGGTAATAGCCATTCCTTCTTCCAAGACAGCGGATTGCTTGGCAGCCACACGGGGGTTCTCGTGTACCTCAATTCCCAAGCCGTGGCCGGTGCTGTGGGTGAAGTAATGGCCAAACCCTCGCTTTTCCAGGACCCGCCGCGCTGCCCGGTCCACCGTCCCACATTCAATCCCAGCGCGAACCGAATCTTCGGAGGCCAATTGGGATTCCAAAACCGCCCTGTACATGGCCTTGGCCTTCGCCGGAGCCTTGCCCCAGTAGACGGTTCGGGTCATGTCGCTGCAGTACCCGGACAGTATAACACCGAGGTCGAATAGTACGAATTCATTTGGTTTGAGCCGACAAGAGGTGGGGCGTGCGTGCGGCAGCGCGGTCCGATCTCCAAATGCGATAATGGTCTCAAAGGCTGTTTTTTCACCACCATAGAGCCGCATCCGATATTCTATCTCGGCCGCCAATTCGGTTTCTGTGATGCCATTCTTCAGCAGGAGCAGCGTCTCCTCAAAGCAACGCGAACCCAGATGTACTGCCTTGCGTATCAATTCAATTTCATCGGGGTCCTTGACCATGCGCAGGGCTTCCACCTGTCCTGCGGCGGAGACCAACCGTGCCTTAGCCCTATTCGCGCTTCCGGCACCCACGAATACCTCGCGCAACTTTCCAAACTGGTCAACGGAGAGGGTACCGCTGTCATAGCCCACTCGGCCTAACTGCTTCGCGCTGCCCCAGCGAGCGGCGGCCATCACCGCATCCCCTTTGCCGATGATCACCTGGGCACACTTTACTTCGGAGTGTGATTGCAGGTCGTAGCGTGAATCCGTAAAGAAAGCCGCCAGTGCAGGCGTCAGCAGCAGGGCTCCAGAGCTGCCTGTAAACCCAGTCAGATACTGCACATTGGGTAGCGCGCTAACTAACAATGAATCTAGCCGTGCGGCCTGCATTCTCTGGCGCAAGCGGGATATCCGCGCATCATGAGGCGCGGCTGTCCCCTTTTGAGCGCTGATTCCGGATTTACCTGCAATAGATTTAGAAGAAATAGCTTTCCTCCTGAAAAAGGCAAGAATTCCCGGGCTGGGAGTCCTTGCAAGGAGCAAGAGTAGGAGTGGATTACCCTTGAACGATCTTGGGAGTGATGAAGAAGAGCAGTTCGTCAGTCTGGCTGCGGGTGAACTTGCGCTTGAACAGATTGCCCACCAGCGGGATGCTGCCCAGCAGCGGGACTTCCTGTTCGGTCAGCGTATTGCTGGTTTGGATAATGCCGCCAAAGAACACCGTGCCGCCATCACTGACCAGGACTTCGGTGTTAGCTGCCTGCGTATTCAAGGCAGGAATACCCAGGATGCGCGGGATACCGTCGTTGATCGAGGTGTTTTCGATTTCCGCCTTCAGGAAAATGGTGCCCTCCGCAGTGATCTGCGGAGTAACAGTCAAGCGTAACGTCGCATTGATGTACTGCACGGCGATGGTGTTGTTGACGCTGGTTTGAATGGGGACGCGGACGCCTTGCTCCACGCTGGCTTGCACGTTGTTCTGCGTGATGATCTTCGGACGGGAGAGGAGCTTGCCCAAGCCTCGTCCTTCCGCTGCGGTAATAATGGCGTCCAGCGCAAAATTGCTGCCGCCACTCAACAAGAAACTGAATCCGGAGGTGGCGCCCACCGCTCCAAGATTAACGGCCAACGGCTGGGCAACGTTGGCGAAACTAGGCGCCTCGCCGGGAATCGGAGGGTCGGGAGGCGTTCCAATAAACAGCGGTGGCGTAATACCTCGAGATGTGGGGCTGGCACCGACAATGCCGGCACCGCCTAACACCACATTTCCGCTCAATCCGGAGGCCGCCAATTGCGAACCAATGTCGCGAGCAAACGAGCGGCCGGCCGCCACGATGCGAGCTTCGATTTCCACCTGCTGCGTCTTGCGGTCGAGTCCGGAAATCAGGCGATCAACGCGGGTGATGGCCTCGGCAATGTCGGTGATTATCAGGGTATTGGTGCGCGGATCAGCCACCAGGTCGCCACGAGCAGTCAGAAAGCGCTTCAAGAGTGTGATTAGATCGGCCGCCCGCGCATAGCTCAGGGTGCGCGTAACAGTATCCGTGGGCTCGGCCTGCTGACTAGCCCTGGCCAAGGTTTCCTGTTGCCTTTTTTCGGATTCAATCGTCGAGAGCTTGGCGATACGCACAACATTTCCAGTTACTTCCTTACCGAGCTGATTGTTGCGCAGAATAACATCCATGGCCTGATCCCATGGAACTTCATCCAGCACGATCGTCACCATCCCAGACACGGCGGGATCGAGCACAATGTTCAGGTTGCTTACCTCGTGCATGAGCCGAAAGAAATCCTTCAAATCCACGTCCTTCAGATTCAATGAAATCGGCTCACCTGTATAATTGGGGGACTGGGCAGCGGAAGGAGCCGCCGCTGGCGCCGGGCGGGCGGGAGTAGCCTGGGCCATGAGTACTGAAGGCTGTGCAGCTCGCTGTGCCATCAAGACCAATCCGGACTGCTCCGCCGCAGCGCTGTCCGTATTGCCAGACACCGCGATCGCCATGGCAGGAGCAGGTTTCATCGCCGTTTCGGCGAAGCTGGCGGGAGCATCTTGAGCTTTCTCCGGAGCATTCACCACAGCCTTCGCTGAAGCATTCATTGGCTCGGATTTCCATGCCAAGGGCTCGGCTGAATGAGAGTCCCCAGCCGGAACTGCACCGACACCGGCACCGTTGTTAGAAGCCACCAGCAACGGCTTAGGCTGAGAGATCGAATGGTCATTTTTTGCTTCAGATGTCTGCTTCGCGGCAGATTCAATTGAGGCAGCCTTCAAAGGTGTCGCGGGAGTCTGGTTACCCGCTCCGACCGCCGCTGATTGCGGGGCCACAACCAGTCCCGTGGCTTCCTTGCGAATATCGTATGTTACTTTTCCATCCAGGTCCATTACCACACGGGCCATCGGCGGCTTGCTCTTGTACTGCGCAATACGCACGGTCTGCAAAGGCGTGGTGCCAACCGCCAACTCGGATTGCTTGATCCGGTTGATCGTATTGGGCAGATCGAGAACAAGACGGTCCGGATTGGACAGCTTCATCGTCTTGAAGGTCATCTCGCCATCAGCAATGATCTCCACTTCGAGGCCTTCGCCGTTCTCTGGCTGAATGACGGAGACTTCCCGTAAAGTAACCACCTTGTTCGCGCTTACCGCAACCGGTTCGACCGATACTTTAGAAGCAAGCTTACTGGCTGGGACCGCTGCGCTCGCCGGGGCCGACATAGTGCGACCCGCACGCGCCGAAGTTTTCACCACCTGAACCTGCAAGCCCCCGGCTATTGCTCGCGGCGTAATTTCAGCTTCTTCCTTGAGGGTCAACTCGACGCCGACATGAGGCTTGTTGTCTGCCCCTTGGTACGAAAATACCAGGTAGCTGTTTACCAGCGGGGATTGGACAAGTTGGCTATCGGCTGACAGATCGGTCGAGACTCCGGATAGGTCCAACAGGTAGAGCTTGGGGCTCACCTGCGATGGAGTGAACGAAACCGCCGAAGGCAACTGCAGCGTGATGGTGGTTGCCTGCGCATCCACGTCAGTCTTCAGCCCCAACAGTTTTCCTGACGCCGAACCGGCGGCAACTGTTGCGGTCGGGGCCGCGAGCATGCTCATCACGAACAAGAGGAAAAATCCACCTCGATACTTCATCAATGTATCTCCCTGCGTGGCTTTAATTGCATCGATCTTCATAATTTCGCTGGCCTCCGCGCCGTTGGCAACCTGCTCCGGCCGATTTGCATAACTACAGGCTTAACTCGAACCTGCGACTTACTGCGATTTCTATACTCCGCCAATCCGTTTGACCACTTCGCGCGAGCGTGTCCTGCCGGCAGCATCCACCGAGCGCTCCTCAAACGTCACGCTGTCAGGCGTAATGTTGGTGACCGCTCCGTTGTACAATTCATCCCGTACGTAAAGAAAATATGAACGCTTGGTCTTGTTGTCGACCACAGCCACCCATTTCCCATCAATGTTGCGAACAATGCCCTGCACAACGAGCTGCCCGATCACCAGTCCCGCCTTGCCCGCGGGAAGACGTGCGGGTAAAACGTCTCCCACTTTCTTGTTGGAGACCAATGGACGAAAGGGATCCCGGCGAGGCGGGCGGATAGGCGCTGCTGCTGCTGCGGTTGCCCCCGCCGGACGGGTCGGCGCCGGAGCCGCCTGTGTTGCTGGACGGGGCGAAGCTGGCGTGGCGGCTGCTCCGCCCCGAGCCTGCGCTGCCTGTCCCTGCGCCGCTCGCGCCTGTCCGCCGGTGGTCTGAGCCTGGGCCAGCATGATAGAGGACACACCCGACACGATGGTCATGACAATGGTCATGACAGGGGTTGCAAAAATTTGTCCGGTCTTGGCCTTCATATCGATCACGGCCTCCTGAAATTATCTGCCAGCGGCTGGCGGACGAGCCGCTGCGCGCCCTCGCGCCCCGGCGACCGGAGCAGTTTCCGGCACATCTTCGCGGGTAAAGAAAGTTATCACTGTGCAGATCGCCGATACGGTTGAATTCGGGCTAATTGCATATCGCCCGCCGACCCTGCCGGACTGAAGACCGCCCATCTTCAGGTCCGAAACATTGGTGATTCGCTCGACGCGTCCGAGACGGTCGTAGAACTGCATGACGTCATAGTAGGTTCCATCGAGTTCGATCTCGAAAGGAACTTCCACGTAGTATTGCGCGTTTGTCGGAACCTTGGAGGTAATGCGGCGAACCAGAATTCCCGAAGTGCTGGCCTCGGTCTGGAGTAAGCGAATAAAATTGTCAACTTCCTTCTCATTCGGCACGATGCGCTGCAGCGTTGCCAACTGATTTTCGAGCTGCTTGTTATCGGCTTCCAGCCCGCGCAACCGCTCTCGGAACGGTCGCAACGGCGTAACCTCAGCCGTCAGCGCGGCCACCTGCTTCGTTTTGTCCACATTGGCAACCTTCACCGGCTGGAGCACTACATACTCGGCCCCGCCTGCTACCAATACCCCTGCCATAATCACCACTACAGCTTGGACTGCAGGGGAAAGATCACTAAGTTTTGGTAAAGCCATTGTTTTCCCCTCCTGTTTACGAGGCTGGCGCACCCGGCCGTGCCGGCGAATTGGCTGCTGCTGCCGGTGGCGAGAACAAGATGTCAACGGCGAACGTGAAAGTTTCCACCTCGCCGGCGCGGGCATCTTGCGAAGTTTCTTTTAGATCAACAGATCTGAATTGTTTACTGGCCTGCAAGCGAGTCATCAAATCGGCGACTGCGCGCATGCTCAACGCTGTCCCATTGAGTGTTAGTTTATCCTTGACCTTATCGAACGAAGTCAGCCAAAGCGTATCGGTGGAAGAAACCGCACCCGCCAGAGTATTCAGCAGAATGACCGGGCCAGCCTGTTGCGACTTCAACTGCTCAATCACATTGATGCGGGCCGTCAGCAATTCCTTCCGCTTGGAGAACGTATCATACTGGCTCTGCACCTGGGCCAGTTCCGCCTTTTCGCGCTGCAGTGCGGCAATTTCCGTGTCCATCTGCACGCCAACCGCCACCAACTTGTTGTATCGATACCATTGAACGGCCGCCGCCAGCACAATCACTCCCAGCAGCAGGCCGAGGATAACGCCGCCGCCGGCCGGCGCGAACGTAATCGGCGCGCGGGCGGATCGTTTCTTCTTGCTTTTCGCATCTCCCAGCAAGTTTACGCGAATCATAGATCTTCAAAGCTCCTTAGCGCCAGCCCGACAGCCACTGCCAGGCGAGGAGGATTGGCCGAAACAATTTCCCCGAACTCTGCTTCATTGTAGCGAATGCGGTGCAGCGGATTGAGCTGCTCGACGGGCAAACCCAACTCCTGTTGCAACAGATCCGTCAGTCCATACACGCGCGCCGAACCGCCAGCCAGGTAGATCTTGCGAATCTGTTCACCGGCCGCCGTAGCGCGAAAGAAGTCGAAGGTACGCTGAATTTCGAGCACGATGATCTCAGAAACCGACTTCAGCACCGGCAACCGCGCTTCATCGCTGATCCCCGGCAAGGTAACTCCGGTCTTCAGCGTTTCCGCTTCATCGAATCCCAGATCGAGTTCCTTCTGCAGCGTATCGGTATATTGATTGCCGCCCACCGAAACGTCGCGCGTGAACAACGGCACGCGGCCCTTGATGATGTTGATGTTCATCACGCTCGCGCCCAGATTCAGTAGCGCCACGGTTAGATCGGGCGGTGGCTCATAGTTGTATTCATAAACATTCTGTAGCGCGAAGGCATCAATGTCCACGATGGTTGTCTCGCGTCCCGCCAGCCGGATGACATTGGTGTAGTTCAGTATCTTGTCCTTCTTAACGGCCACCAGGAGAACGTCCATATTCGCATTTTCAGGGCTGGAGTCCAGTATCTGGTAATCCAGGTTCACTTCGCCAATGTCGAAGGGGATGTGCTGCGCGGCCTCCATCTGAATGGTGTTACCGAGTTCTTCGTTGGACATCGGTGGCAGAGATAGCTTCTTAACAATCACCGAGTGTCCGGAGACAGAGGTGGCCACGGACTTGGTGCGAAAATTATGGTCAGTCAGTATCCGTGAGATGGTGTTGGAAACCTGACCCGTATCGACAATCGCACCATCCACGACGATCTCGGGGGCCAAGGCCTCCAAGCCCATGTGGACGACTTCGATGTCCTTGCCGGTTCTCTTCAGCTCCACGGCCTTGATTGAACTGGAACCGATATCGAGACCGACTACCTGTTTTGATCCGCCTAGTCCGAACATAATCCCCCCGGTCGTACTAACGGGCTTGCATTACGCGCGCTTTCCGATCCGTACCCTTAATACTGTTACGACTGCTACTGCGCGATTGACTCTGCTTTTCCATCCAACGGTCCAAGGCGGTCTTCTTCAATCTCCACCGGTTGCCTAGCTTGAAGGCCGGCAGCTTGCCCTCGGACAAATATTTATACAATGAATCGGCCGAAACGCCCAGGTAGCGCGCCGCTTGAGCCACGTCCATAACTTCGCGCCAATCGGACAACTTCGGCATCTCCGCGATTTCCAACCCGGAACAACTCTTTCAGAAATACAGTCGAACCCTGATCTTGCTGCATTGATCCTATCCTATCACTACGCCTAGGACCAGGACTGCCCAATATACTTTTTTTCATGGAATCACCCCCTAGTTTATTTCATTTGGGTGTGAGGGGTATTGTCGAATTGAATACGAGGATTAGTCAAGAGTATGTCCCCATAGGAGGTGCGGGAAGGCGCTTGACAGATTGTGTCTTGGTTGAATAGAATGGCCTTCGAGACAACCTTGTTATTATTGGGTTGCTGTTTAGAGGGGAGATTTTGCAAATGTTGCGAATGAATCCGAAGCAGATATTAGCCGTTACCCTTGCTGTCTTAATGCTGCGCCCTTATCCGATGCAGGCCGCTTCGCCGGCTGCTGTTCTTGGTTCGATATCATCGTACGGTGCGGTAACGGTAGGTGAGATTACCGCCCCCGCGGAGAACACTTTGTTCTCTGGCGACCTCGTGAATACGCACGTGGGCAGCGCCGTGGCCCAATACAAAGCGGGCACACGCGTTCTGGTAGCCAAAGAATCTTCCGTGCATTTCTCGGCTGATGCCGTGCAACTCCAGAAGGGGCAAATGACTTTCCGCAGCGCTTCTGAACAAGGACCCATCTTTCAGGCATATTCTCTTCGCTTGGAGCCGGTCACTCCCCAAAGTTCAGCCAATGTTGTAGTTCTAGATGGAAAAGCTAGCATCGTAGTTACGGAAGGCTCCGTCCGCGCCGTGGACCCAACGGGGGTTTCTTTGGCCTTGATTAACGCAGGCGAAACCAAGCTTTTTGCGATGGCCTCCGCCCCGGCCGCGCCCGCCGCACCGGCTGCATCACCAGCAGCATCGGCCGCGCCGGCGTTTATTGCTGGATCCCTGCCTATTTTTATTTTG
>SHUM01000059.1 GCA_009691245.1 Acidobacteriota bacterium
AGCGATTCTACAATGAGGACTCCGATGGCTGGCCTTACGGCACGCACTACGGCGATATCAAGGGTTACGTCCAAGGCGACTGGCGCAACGGCACGCGGCGTCCCATCGTCCCTGAGAACTTCATCGACGCCGCGCTCGGCCCCAATGAAGGCTCGCAAGCGCCGGACTTCGGCGCCGGTCCCACCTGGGCCATCTTCGACGCCGACGCCGTGAAGCGCGAAAAGTGGGACTTGAACCCGCCCAACACCGACCCGAAGTACTTCTTCACCGCCAACTCGCTGGCCGAGCTGGCCGGTATGATCAAGAAAAATCCATTCACCAAGGTGGACATGCCCGCCAGAAATCTGGAAGCAACCGTGGCGCGCTGGAACTCGATGGTGGATTCCGGCAAAGACACGGACTTCGACAATCCCAGCCCGAAGAACAAAATTCAGACCGCGCCGTTCTACGCCGCATGGGCCACGGTGGAGGTGCATGACAGCTACGCCGGCCTGCGCATCAACATGAAGTGCCAGGTGATGGACATGCACGGCAAGGTCATCCCCGGCCTCTACTGCGGAGGCGAATCCGCCGGCGGCTGCAGCCAGCACGGCCAGGGCCGCTGCCTCACCCAAGGCTACATCTCCGGCAAAGAAGCCGCCAGCGAACCCAGCAAAACTTAGCGCATGAAGACATCTGTGACCATCCCTGATGACATTCTTGAGAGCGTGCAGCGGCTGGCACGGAGGACCAGAAAATCGCTCAGTCGGCTGATAAGTGATGCGCTGAAGGAATATCTGGCGCGACATGCTCCGGATGAGGTGACCGAGGCCATGAATAGGGCCTGCATGGAGGCAGGCGATGTTCGCGATCCATTCGTCGCTGACTCCGCGCGGCGCATTCTATGGCGAAGCGAGTGGTAATTTCAAAGGGCGAGATCTGTCGAATTGAGGAACTACTCCACGGACACAGTCGGCAAGCCGAAAGTCAGCTTCTGGATGTATTGGCCGGAATGGGTGCTACTCCTGTTTTCCTTCGCGACACCATTCATCACCTGTGTCATCTGGCACAGCGGTTGTCGAATTCAGAATGGTCCCACATCTTTTCATTAAGAATACTAGGAACATAGATCGTGCTACTCAACAAGAGGAACAGCAGGGCTTATCTTGCGCGGCAGCAATCATTGAATGGGTCTGTTTGATTCTGGCCCTCATGGGAACGATTATTGGGGGCTACGGTGATTTGCTTGTCGGGAAATAACTCTGCATTCGAGCACGTAGCCACGGCACAAAAATCGTGCCGTGGCTTTTGGGAGTTTATGTCGCTCCAATTACTGCCCCGGCGGGGCCGGGGCGTGTTCGTCCATTCCCTGGCGGGTGATGGGGACTGCGCCGAGCTTTTCGAGTAGCGTCGCGGTGCTTTCGTGTTTGCCGTAGAGGCCGCGGTAGCGCAGCACGGGGCTGATGCCGGCGGCCATGCTCCAAGGCGTTTCGCCGTGCTTGTCGGTAACGTCCACCTTGGCGCCCTTGCTTGCGAGGTATTCAACCACGCCATCGGCTCCTGTGAAAGCGGCCATGTGCAATGCCGTTTGGCCGTCTTCGTTCAATGTGTTCACGTCCGCGCCAGACTCCACCGCGGCCATCACCGCCTCGAGCGCGGCCTTGGCTTCCGCTTCGTCAATTTCATTTGCTCCCTGGAAAGCACAGGAGCCGGTGCAGGCCGAGCGCGCCGCCGCCATCAGTGGCGTGATACCAGCTTCGGCGGTCAGAGTCGCGCTGGCGCCACCCTCGCGCAGGATGCGCATCAGCATAGCGTCGCCCGAGGCCGCCGCCAGAAAATATGCCGTGGCTCCGCGCATCAGAAATGGACTGCCGTCTGGCCCACGTGAAACATTCTTGGCGATCTGCAAATTGGGATTCGCGCCGCGCGACAGCAGCGCTTTCGCCAGTAGCGGCATATTCGGCGGACGGATGCGATAGGATGGATCATAACGCACGCCGGTGAAAGCCTCCAGCCCGTTGCGCGCCGCCTGATGCAGCGCCGTAATGCCGTTGCGGTCCGCGGCGTTGGGGTTGGCTCCCTTTTCCAGCAGGAATATGCCCAAGTCTTCATGGCCGCCGGCAGCGGCCACCACCAGCGCGGAGCCATATTCTTCCGTGCTGTCGTTGGCATCCGCTCCGGCTTCAAACAACAGCCGCGCGCTGGCCACATTTCCCGAGCGCGCCGCAAACAGCAGCGGAGTGAACCCGCCTTTTGAGCGCAGGCGAACATCCGCCTTGTGGTCAATCAGGTGCTTCACCGCCGTGGAGTGCCCTCCAGAGGCAGCCCACATCAACGCAGTCTGGCCGCTCTTGGACTCCCGCGCGTCAACCGAGGCACCTCGATCGAGCAGCAGCTTCACCGCCGCGCCGCTGCCCGTGCGCGAGCATTCCATCAACGGAGTAACGCCGCTCAACTGAGCAAGATTAGCATCGGCCCCGGCCAGCAGCAATTTTTCCACCAGCGCTTCGTTCTGATTCGTGCAGGCTAGTGCGAGGGCTGTAACACCGTACTCATTCGCGGCATTCACGTCGGCTCCCGCGCCGATCAGCAGCTCTGCCACTTCCAGGTCATCGCGATGCGCGGCCCAGTGAAGCGCGGTTGCTCCATCGCCCTGCCTGGCATTCACGTCCGGCTTCTGATCGAGCAGGACGCGCACCGCGTCCATGTCTTGACGGCGTACCGCGTCGAATAGTTGCAGGTCGCTGGCGGCGTACAGCGAGGACGCGGCGAGGAGCAGCAGGCCGCCGACCGACAAGAGGATTCCGCTAATCCTGGAAGAAGATTTCATAAATATTCTTTCCTGTTGCTGTCATCCTGAGCGCAGCGAAGGATCTGCTTTACCTTACGGAATAGCGAAAAGCAGGTCCTTCGCTGCGCTCAGGATGACAACCAAAAATAAATTCCTATCACTCTTCGACACCATGCTAACTAAGCGACAGCAGGCCAAACTTTCCGTCGCTATTGCCGAAGGCTTCCAGCGGGATGCCCAGCTTGTCGAGCAGCGTCCAATAGAGATTAGAGATCGGCGTTGCGTCGGGAACTCGCAGATGCCGCCCTGACTTGATCTGGTCCGCGCGGCCACCGGCCAGGATGAGGGGCAAATTCTGGAGCAGGTGATCGTTGCCGTCAGACATCGAGCAGCCAAACATCACCAGCGTTTGATCCAGCAGCGAGCCATCGCCATCCGGCGTGCTGCGCAACTTATCCAGATAATACGCGAGCACCTTCATGTGATGGAGGTTGATGGCATAGAGCTTGTCTAGCTTGGCCGGGTCCGACTGATGATGCGACAAGCCGTGATGAACCTCCGGCACGCCGATCTCGGGATACGCGCGGTTGCTCTGCTCGGGGCCCATCATGAAGGTGATGACCCGCGTCAGGTCTGTCTGGAACGCCAGGATTTGCAGGTCGAACATCAGCTTGGCATGTTCCTCGAAAGTGGCCGGGACGCCCGCAGGGCGCTCCACCGTGGGCAGCTCGCGCCCGGATTGCTCTTCGGCAAGTTGTATGCGCCGCTCGACGTCGCGCATGCCATCCATGTATTCCGTCAGCCGCGCACGGTCGCTGGGCCCGACTTGGTTCATGAGCTTCGCGGCGGCCTCCGTCACTGAATCAAGCAGACTGCGGTCGCTCGACATCCTCGCGCGGCGCACCGCGGCGTCGGTGCTGTCGCTGTCGCCAAACATGCGCTCGAAGACCGCGCGCGGGCGGTACTCGATGGGCAGCGGCGTGGTGGGCGTGCGCCATGAGATGGTGTTCAGATAAGCGCAGCTCCAGCCCTTCTCGCACTGGCCGAGCACGTCATTGCTGTGCATTCCAAGCTCCAGCGAGGCCAATTGAGTTTTCTTGCCCAGTTCGCGCGCCGCGATCTGATCAACGGAAATACTCACGCGGCCCTCGCGTTGCGGATGCACGGCCGTCAGGTAGACTGCGCCGGCGCGCTCATGCGGCGCCGACTCGCCCTCGCCGGGCATGGGATCGCCGATGCTGTTGTTTAATCCACTGACCACCAGCAAGCGATCGCGCATCGGCTTCAGCGGCTCCAGCGTGGGACTCATCGTATAAGCCGCGCCATCATTCGCGGGCGTCCACTTGTCCATGTTCATGCCGTTCGGCGAGAACAACACGGAAAAGCGCTTCAGCGGAGCCGATGCGGAGGCGAACGCCGGGACCATGCTATCCAGCAACGGCAGTGCCATGGCGACACCCAGGCCACGCAATACGGTCCGGCGCGGAATTGATTTACGTGTGATGATCATGGCGATTCAGCCCTCGTCATTTCATGCGTTGTTGAAACGGCATACTGTTCACGATGGAAACAATCAGTGATGAGATTCGATGGTCCTGTGCGGCGGCCTCGCGCATAATGGCGCGAATGGCCGGCGCGTCATAATATTCCACACCACGGCCCAGCGCATAGGTCAGCAGGCGCTCGGTAACGGTGGCGACGAACTGATCGCGGCGCTTCTCCAGCAACACTTTCTTCAATCCTGGCAAGCCGTCGAACGGCGTGCCATCGGGCAGCGCGCCGGAGGAATCAATCGGCGTGTTGGAATCAACGGTGCGCCAATGACCGATGCCGTCAAACTTTTCTAGCGCGAACCCCAGCGGGTCCATCACCTTGTGGCATCCGGCGCAGGCGGGGTTGGCGCGATGCTGCTCCATGCGCTGGCGCATGGAAAGAACCTTGCCCGCGGCATTGCGGTCGCGCAGCTCAGGAACATTCGGCGGAGGGGGAGGCGGCGGCGTGCCCAATAAATTATTGAGAATCCATTTCCCGCGCACGACCGGGGAGGTCCGCGTGGTGTAGGACGTTACAGTCAGGATGCTTCCCTGCCCCAGCAGTCCGCCGCGTGGTGAATCTTTTAACTCGACCCTGCGAAAGTGGCTGCCGTAGATGCCGGGAATTCCGTAGTGTTGCGCCAGACGCTCATTCACGAAGGTGTAATCGGCGCTCAGCAGGTCCATCACGCTGTGGTCTTCGCGCAGGATGCTCTCCAGGAACAGTTCGGTCTCCTGGCGAAACGCCTGCCGCAGATTCTCATCGAAATAAGGAAACTGTTCCAGGTCTGGCGACACCCCGCGCAGAGTGCGCAGAGACAGCCACTGCGCGGCAAAGTTGCTGACCAGCGAACTGGCTCTGGCATCGGCCAGCATACGCGTTACCTGCGCCTGCAGGACTGCTGGTTCATGCAGCTTCCCACCTTCGGCCAGGCCCAGCAACTCTTCGTCGGGAATGCTGCTCCATAGGAAAAATGACAAGCGCGAAGCCAGCTCCCAGTCATTGACGCGGTAGGACGAACCCGCTTTCACGCTCGGAGGATCGGCCTCGATCCGGAAGAGGAACTCCGGGCCAGCCAGCATTCGTTCGAGAGCGTTGCCGATTCCCGCTTCAAATCCGGCGCGCTGCTTCCCCTCCCGATAAAAGGTCATCAGTGTCTCGATTTCGTCGGCCTGCACCGGACGGCGGTAGGAGCGGCGGGCCAGCGATTGCAGAATCGAGCGCGCACAAACGTCCTCTTGTTGACGCGCATCGGGCTGCTGGCGACCCTCTTGCCGGCAGTTCAGCAGCGCGCGGCGGCTGGCCGTTTCGCTCAATCCGTTCACTTTGTAAGGTCCACCAACGGAGACGGTCCACACGGCGGGCAGGCCGCCCTTGTACTGCGCGTAGTCGTAGAGAGTCATCGCGGGATAGTCCGGCTCTTCCGCGATGGAGGCTTCCTTTACAAACGCGGCGGCCACTTCATGCGCGCCCACCTTGGCCGGGAAGCGCAGGTTGAGAACCTCGTCAGCGGTTCGCTCGTAAACTTCCTGCGCGAGCTCGCCCATCGAGGCTGACGAAAAAATCCCGGAGGACTTGCCGTGCCGCTCGCCGCCGACCTCAAAGCGTCCGATGCGCACGCCGTCCAGCCGCAGATCCAGCGTGTGCGGCGCGGCAAGCCCGCGAATGTAGTCGCGCGAGTTGCGTTGCAGGCGAACATTGACTTCATACTCGCCATCGGCGGGAAAATTATGGCGAACCACTGCGCCGCCGCGCGAGCCAAACGGCAACGACTCATCCACGCGATCATCCTGCATCAGGTATTTCGACACATCGTATATCTCGACCGCTGGCTTCGCCTCCGACGTGCCCAGCGCCAGGCGCCGCACCTGTCGCGCCACGGCAAGATAACGCTCGGCCAGCAGTGGAGACAAAGTGAGCACATCGCCGTTATTGTCAAACCCGTAACGCGAGTCATCGGAGGGCAGCAGGGCTGCGGCGTCGATCTCCACACCCAGCAGATCGCGCACGGCGTTCGAGTATTCGGTGCGGTTCAGACGACGCAGGGAGGTCCGCCCAGGGTTGGGACTCGCGGCGGCGGCGCGATCCAGCTCACTCTCCAGATGGTGCAGCAACGCGTCGGTGGTAGCCGGATCCGGACGCGGCGCGCCCGACGGCGGCATGTCGCCCGCGCGCAGTTTCCGCAGTACTTTCTCGTACAGTTCCGTGTCGGCGGATGCGGAGCCGTTGGCGGGATGGTAGCCGGACTGCGCGATAGCCGCGACATTATCAATGTTTACTTTTTCAAGCGTCAGCCCCGCCGTGCGCAGCTTGTCATTGTGGCAAGTAACGCAGTAGCGATTGAGCAGTGCGCGATGGGGGGAGACATTCGTAGTTGCTGGCGCTGGGCTGCTGGCCTGCTGCGCGGCTACGCGAACAGCGGGCATCAATAGCGCGCAGTATACCATTCCGAAAAATACAATTCTGGTCATCGAGAAACCGCTCCCGGGCCTTGCAAATCGGGATGAAAGGCCCGCCTGAAATAGCACTCTTGAGGGCCACTATAGCAGCCACCCGTAAGAGGCACAAGGCCCCATTAATATCCGGTGGTGTCCTCTGTGTACCTCTGTGCCCTCTGTGGTTAAATCTTCTGAACCACAGAGGGCACAGAGGTACACAGAGGACACCCCTAGGACACTACCCAATATCCGTGGAAGGCTCGACGTAGCACGGGCCAACTGGACTATCAAAGGCGGGCAGTCAGGAGATTTTTCTGCACTTTACCCATCGCGTTGCGCGGTAGCTCGTCAATCAACAGGAACCGTTTGGGAACCTTGAAGGAGGCCAACCCCTTGCGACAGGCGGCCTCGATGGCCGCCATATCCGGCAGCGACCGCGGGTCAGCAACAATGAAGATCACCGGCACTTCGCCCTTCACTGGATCGGCGGCGCCCACCATCGCGGCGGCGGCAACGCCCGGCAGCTTCATGACGAACTCCTCCACCTCGCGTGGATAGATATTGAATCCGCCGGAGATGATTAGTTCGCGGAGACGCCCCTGCAAGGTGTAATAGCCGTCCGATGAGCGAACGCCCACGTCGCCGGTGCGAAAGTAGCCGTCCTTGGCGCCCTCCCTGGTGAATGACTCGCGCGTCGCATCGGGATTGCGCCAATAGCCGGAGAAAACATTCGCTCCCTTCACCAGCACCTCGCCCACTTCATTGTCGCCCATCAGACGCTCGCTCGCCGGATCGCAGATGCGCGCCGACACGCCGGGCAAAGGGTGCCCGACCGAGCCGGGACGTCGCTCGCCATCATACGGATTGGAGATATTCATGAGCGTCTCGGACATGCCGTATCGTTCCAGAATTACATGGCCGAACAAGCCGCGAAACTGCTCCAGAATCGCCGCCGGCAGCGGGGCTGACCCGGAGACGAACAAGCGCAGGGACTGGCCAATCTGACGCGCGATCTCCGGGGGCGTTTCCAGCAGACGGACGTACATGGTGGGAACGCCGAAGAAAACTGTCGGCTTAAAATCGAGGAGTTGCTCAATGAAAGTTTCTTTATCGAAGCGTTCCAACAATCGCGTGTGGAATCCCAATGCCAGCCAGGTATGCAGACCGTTGCCCAGTCCATGGACATGAAAGAGGGGCAGCGGCAGCAGAAGCCTGTCTTCGGTGGTCATGCGCCATGCTGCGATCAGACTCTTTGCGTTGGCGACGAAGTTGCCGTGCGTCAGCATCGCGCCCTTGGGCCGGCCCGTGGTGCCAGACGTGTAGACGAGCGCGGCGACCGTGTCGCCGGTTATCTGCGAACTCGGTATTTCCTTTGTATCATTTCCCTCTTTTGCCTCACTCTCAAGCAACTCACTCAACTCTTCCACGCGCCAGTGGCGCAGTTGCGGGCGCCGCGCCACCACCGGCGCGAGAATCTCGTCGGACTCGCGATGCGCGAAAATCACGCGCGGGTCGGCGTCGGCGAGGATGTGCTCGATCTCCCCCTCGCGGTACAAGATATTGATCGGCGTGAAAATGAAGCCCGCCTTCACTGTGGCCAGAAAGATTTCGATCAGCTCGACGCAGTTTTTCAGATAGACCGCGACGCGGTCGCCGGGTACCAGTCCTTCGGCCAGCAAACGGCGGGCAATGCGGTTGCTGCGGCGGTTCAGCTCGTCGAAGCGGAACTCGCGCCCCTGAAACTCCAATCCAATTTCAGGTGCGCGGTGGCGCAGGGATGGCTCAAATAACTCCGGCAGATTCATGCAGGCTTACTTCTTTTCAAAAGATGACAACTCTTGATCTCAAGGCCGTGTGTCAGAGGAAACAATCTGCGGGTCAAAGCACCCCGAAGAAGAGCCAGCAGACCACTGCACCGACCACGCTCATTGATAGCCCCCACGCCAGCAGCTTGTTGAAGAGCGCTTTGCGGTCTTCCGAAGGGTCGGCGTTGGCGATGCACAGCGCGCCGAGAGTGGAGAGCGGCGACGCATCCACCAGGAAAGTTCCGACATTGATGGACGAGGCGATGGCCACCGGATCGCCGCCGCCGAGTTTCTCGATCAGGCTGGGGATGGTGGGCAGAAACGCCGGCATGACCACTCCGGATGAGCTGCTGTACACCGAGATCAGTCCGGTGACAAAGGCGATAACGCCGGTAACGGAGTCTTTCGTCGCAAACCGGGCCAGGAGGGAAGTAAACAAGTCCATGCCGCCCTTGCGCTCCAGGATGGAGATCAAAACGGTTACGCCGCAGACCATGATGATCACGTTCCACGGAATACCCTTGACCGCGGTTTCTTCGTTGGCGGCACGCGCCAGCGTCAGGATGGCGGCACCGAGAAACGCTCCCATGCCCGGGTCGATCTTGAAGTACGACACGCCGACAATCAGCGCGGCGATCACCGCCAGCGTCAGCCCTTGCTGCCAGCGCAGACCACTGCCCATGCCCGGTCCCTCGCCATCTTTGCCGGGATCACCCAGCGCGGACTCGAAGGCTTCGGGAGCGGCTTGACTCCGAAAAAGCTTGTAGCCGCCAAGCAGCAGATATCCGCCGAGGCCGATGAAGGATTGTGCGATGAGATTGTTCAAAAACATCGGCCATTCCTGGCCGGTGATGCCCACACGCTCCAAAATGCCGTCAGCGATCACGCCAGGTGGAGCGAAGGGGGAAAAGGTGCCGGCGTTGGCTCCGCAACAGACCACGATGGTCATCAGAAATGCGCTGATGCGCACGCGACCGGAGACGGTCATGGCAATGGGAGCGAGAATCGCCACGGTGGCGATATTGCCAGCTCCGATCGCCGAAAGCGCCGCCGCCAGCAGGAAGAAGATCACCGGGATCATGCCCAGATTCCCGCGCGCGAGCCTTACGCTGCGCCGCGTGATGCCATCCAGCGTGCCATTCACCCGGGCCTGGCTGAACAGCAAAGTGATGCCCACCAGCGTCAGCAGTAAACTGCTCGGGAATCCCGCCGCGATCTCACCCACCTTCATGCCGCCCAAAAAGACGCCAACAATAAACGCAAAGGCAATGGAGATGAGTCCCACGTTCACGCTGGAGACCACGCTGATCAGCAGCGCGGCGGCGAAGGCGAGCACGGAAGCAAGTGGCAGGTTCATGAACGCCAAACTTTAGCAGGAATGAAATACTCATGCAACCAGCGGGCACGGCAGACGCGGCGGGAACTTCGCCCTTCGGACAAATCGCATTATAAATATGGCAGCACTGAAACCGGTAGAGATAAAAACGGCCACCTGGGAGATAGGTGGCACAATGTAGCGAGAATCAATTTGGTGCGGATGAGAGGACTCGAACCTCCACGCCCGTTAAGGCACTAGAACCTGAATCTAGCGCGTCTGCCAGTTCCGCCACATCCGCATGTAACCGAACCATCATTTTGGCAGCTACACGCCAGCCTTGTCAATTCAGAGGTGTCCAGCCGCGCGGCACACGGAGGCGAACGGCGCACAGAGCCGCGCGCGTGAGCAAGCGGACCGGGCGGGTCAGTAGCGGGTGGGAAGTCGGTCGTCTGGCCGCAACGCTCACAGTGCTTTCTGGCGCGGGGCTTTAGGGCATTGCGCCGGCGCCAGCGGGTCCGCTCCCTTACGGTCGTGGCTCTGTGACGGCCTTAGAAAAAATCAGCCCGGCAACTTTTCATTGCCGGGCTGAATAGTGGTTAGATTGACTGGCGCGAAAGCTAGAAGATCAGCTTCAGGCCAAACTGAACCTGCCGCGCGGAACTCGAGGTGCTGGTGATCTGGCCACCGCCGGTAAAGGGGTTGCCATTGCCGGCATTCTGGAGCGTCGCGGAGGCCGGGCGCCCGAAGCTGGGGTGGTTGAACAGATTAAAGAAGTCGGCATGGAATTGCAGCCGGCTGCCTTCCGTGAATCCAATCTTCGTATTCTTCAACAAGCTGATATCAATGTTGGTGAATCCGGGGCCAATGATGATGTTGCGTCCTGCGTTCCCGTAGAAGCCCGCCACGGGCCGAGAGAAGGCGCAGATATCGAAATACTGGTCCGGCGTGCCCAGTTGTTGCCCCGGCGCAATGGAATTGACTGCGGGGGCTGCGGCGTTGTATGGGCCGGGGGTTCCGTTGACGTAAGTGCATCCCGCCGTGGTCCCAGTCGTCATGCTCTGCGCTGTGCGTCCGGGTACCAGTTCAGGATGTTGCTCATTGACGCTGCGCCTGCCATCCGGAGCGCTGACTCCGCGCAGAGTAGGTCCAACCGCCGCGCCCGACGAGATGGAGAAGATGCTGGAAACCTGCCATCCACCGAACATTTGCGCAAGCAATCCGGTGTCAGCCGGCGCGGGGATCGACCACAACCCGTTGATCCCCAAGTTCTGCCCTATGTGCGTGGCCGCTAATCCGCGGTCCGCCTTGTGATTGTAGGGCTGTGTTACCAGACCCTCGCCAAAGTCCGAGTTCCCTAGCCCGGTGGTCGAGTCATCCACTGTCTTGGACCAGGTATAGACAGTCTGGAACTGGAAGCCGTGGCTCACGCGCTTCTTCACTTCCACGGTCATGGCGTTGTAGAACGACTTGGCATCCGAGTGGGAACAGGTGATCACGCCATTGTTGGGATTCACGCGTGGCCAAGGATTGGCTGCCGTATTCGTCGGCACAAACGGACGCCCGTTCACTTGAATCGAAGGACGAGCGTTGCAGTCCGACTTCATGGTCAGATGTGTTCCCCGATTTCCTATGTACCCCACGGCGACAGACAGGTCCGGCAATATCTGGCGCTCGATGGCGAGATTGAATTTGATCTCGTACATGGGATCCAGATCGAACTGGATAGCCTCGCTGAACGTGTCCGGATTCAACGTGGTCGAAAGGGCGGCTGCGGTTCTGGAGGTGAGGTATGCCCCGGCGCCAGCCAGGCCCACACCCGGATTGTTTTGGATCAGCGTCGCGGCATCGGGCGGGTTCTTGCGGGTTACGGTATTCAGGTAAGGGGTGAGCAGCATCAGGTGGAAGATGCCGCCGCCCGCGCGCACGGCCGTCTTGCCGTCGCCGTTCACATCCCAGGCAATACCCACGCGCGGGGAAAATGTGGTTTCTCCCGGGCTGTCAAAGTAAGTGTTAATGCCGTCGGTGGAGATGTGACTAAACTTGGTGGCCGTTACCCAGTCCTTGTAGGTGGAGGCGCGGTTCCACTTTTCCGTCGGGCTGGTCCAGGGCTCGTAGCGCAGTCCCAGGTTCAAGGAGAAGGTGGGGCTCATGCGCCAGTCGTCCTGGAAGTAGAAACCATAGACTTGCTGCCGAACCGTCCGGGCCGTGTCCGCGCCCGCGACTTCCGCCGTCAGCGTCTCCATGCCGCCATCAATCAGGAATTGCTCGGCGTTAATCCATGAGAAGGTTCCGAAGGCGCCGGCGGCCGGGCCATTGTTGTTGAATCCGTTGTAGGCCCATGACCCGCCGTACTTCAGGGTGTGGTTGCCCATGGAATAGGAGAATGCCTGCGAAAGCTCCCACTTGTTCTGGATGCGGAACGAGGGCTGGTCCGCGCCGCTGAAGGAAGCTACACCAGCGTAGCCGAGTGAAGGCGGATACGGATGATGCAAGAAAAACAAGTTTTTCGGATAGTCGATGTTGGAAGTAATGATCGGACTCAGCCCGTTGCGGTTGAAGGCGAAGCTCGAGGTCCACAGCAGCGTGGGACTCAGAATATTCTCATATTGCAGTGTGGTGAAGCGCTGCTGAGAAGTAACGGTGGAGGTGTAAACGCCCAGCGTGCTGGGATTGGCGTCGGTGCCATCATCATATACGAACCGGCTAAACAGTTTCTGGCTGTCGTTTAGCTGGTAGTCTGCGCGGGCCACAAGATAGTTCTCATTCGTAATCGTGTCCAAGGGGGTATAGCGGCGGGCGACGCCATTTCCAATCGACTCGCCGTTTGGCTGCGGCCAAATGTCGAGGTACGGCCTGATGATGGGCGCGACCTGCACCTGGCGACCATCGGGCAGAATGCCCCGACGGATGTTTAGGTCGGGAACATTCGAGATATCGATCGCCCCAACGCGAGCCTGCCGGAGCCCTTCATACGCCGCAAAGAAAAATGCTTTGTCACGTCGGATCGGTCCACCCGCAGACCCGCCGAACTGGTTGCGGCGGAACTCGGACTTTTCTCTGCGACCCTTATTGGCTTCCCAGGAGTTGGCGTCGAAATTGTCATTGCGATGCAGGCCGAAGGCCGAGCCATGAAGCTGGTTGGTCCCGGACTTGGTAACCATCTGCACCACGCCGCCCGAGTAGCCGCCGTACTCGGCGCTGTAGCCGCCGCCGGTAACCACGCGAAACTCGCGGATAGCGTCCACGCCGAGAACCACTCCGGCGGCGCTGCCGGGCGTGGCAAAGTTACCCACGCTGTTGATGTTGGAGCCGTCGAGCGACCAGCCCGTATCCATGGGCCGGGAGCCGGAAAGCGACACGCGCGCGCCAAAGCCTTTGGAGGCAGTCGCCGCGGCGGCCGTCCTGACGTTGAGCGCTCCCGCCTGGCCCAGGGCCAATTGGCTGAAGTCGCGCCCGTTCAGTGGCAAACTCGTGATACGCGCTTCCTCCACCACGCCGGAGACGCCGCTCGAGGTGGTGTTCACCAGCGGCGCTTCGCCGGTAACCGTTACCTGCGTGCTCACCGAACCCACCTGCAAGGTCAAATTGACCGTGGGGTCATCTCCCACGGTGAGCGTCATGCCGGAGCGCAGCAGCGTATCAAACCCGTTCATCGTCGCGGTTATTTCATACGATCCAGGCGGCAGTTCAGCCGCCACGTAGCGCCCGCGATCATTCGTAGTGAGGCTGCGCGAGACGCCGGTCTGCACATTACGCACCATCACTTGCACGCCGGGCAGCACGCCGCCCGAGGCGTCCGTGATCACGCCGGACATGCGCGCCGTCGAAGTCTGCGCGGCGGCATTTGCCACCAATACTATTGCCATGGCGATAACGCCAAAAATAGACACCAATCCACGTTTCATCACCCCACCCCCTTATGCTGACTAGGTTCTGACTATGTTCTGACAATCCTCGTTATTAATCGCCTGCTTGATGGTCAAGCAGACGCACCGACCGCTGCCCCCAATTGCTCGACACCCAAACGGTAAGTTGTGCCTAATCTACCAACTGGCCCAAACTATACACCAAACTCCCGCCTTGCGGGACTTTTTTTTAGTCCCCCCCTCCCCCCATGAACCAACCTCGCCACGCAGGTCTGCGCCGGCAATTCGCGGTAAACTGGAGGATTGTGTTTACAGGAGAATCGTGACCATATTATGACCAGACCACTTGAAGGCGTACGCATCCTGGCCGTATCGCAGTTCGGCGCCGGCCCCTACGGCACACTGATGCTGGCCGACCTGGGCGCGGAGATCATCAAGATTGAAGACCCCGGCACCAACGGCGACGTCTCGCGCGGCGTGCCGCCCTCGACCATTGAGAATGACAGCCTCTATTTCCAGTGCTTCAACCGCAACAAGCGCAGCCTGCAACTGGACTTGGGGACTCCCGAAGGAATGGAGATTTTCCACCGCCTGGTGAGCATCTCGCACGGCGTCTTCAACAACCTGCGCGGCGACGTGCCCGCCAAACTCGGCATCACCTTTGATTCCCTGAAGATGCATAACCCGGCCATCGTCTGCTGCTCGCTCAGCGCCTACGGGCGCACCGGAGCGGCGGCGCGCATGCCGGGCTACGATCCACTAATGCAGGCCAGCGAAGGTTACATGAGCCTCACCGGCGGGCCTGACGATGGGCCTATCAAGTGTGGCGTATCGGTAATCGATTTCGCCGCGGGCCTGGCCGCCGCCTTCGGCATGATGGCCGGCATTCATTCCGCCACGCGCACCGGCGTGGGCTGCGACGTGGACGTCAGCCTGCGCGACACGGCGCTCTCCATGCTGAACTATTACGCCGTCTGGTATCTCAATCTCGGCCGCGTCCCGGAGCGTATGGCCGACTCCGCCCACGCCGTGCTCACGCCCGCGCAGACCTTCCGCACCCGCGACGGCCACATCGTTATTTTCTGCGCCAAAGAAAAATTCTGGGAACTGCTTTGCGCCGCGCTCGACAAGAAAGACTGGGCCAGCGATCCGCGTTTCCACGATTTCGCGGCGCGCTCAAAAAATAAAACCGACTTGCTGGCCTTGCTGCATCCGGTCATCATGGCGCGCACCACTGCTGAATGGCTGACTCTGCTGGAGGGCAAAGTCCCCTGCGCGCCCGTGCGCACTCTGGCGGAGGCTCTGGACGATCCGGCGGTGGTCGAGCAAGAGATGATCGTGGAAGTCGACCACCCTCATTTCGGCAAAGTGCGCGAAGTCGGCAGCCCAGTTAAATTTTCTGGAGACCAGCCGCAGCATCACGCCGCCCCGGCGCTAGGGGCGGACACGGACAGCATTTTGCAATCGTACTTGAGTTACTCCGCAAGTGAGATCGCGGCGTTGCGTTCGCGGGGAGTCATTTGAGTTAGTGACTCACAAGTCCAATCACGTCGTCATTCCGAGCGCAGCGAGGAATCTGCTTTTGGTTTCGGCGCGGCGATGGGTAAAGCAGATTCCTCGCTGCGCTCGGAATGACGACTTCTTGTATGTGGGGGGGGGCTAGGAAGCCGACGGCTTCCACTCCAGCGCTTTCTTGTAAATCTGGCCTTCCACGAACAGTTCGAACAACTGATTGTCGATCAGCTTGTGGTCAGCCTCCATCTTGAGGATGTCGAGCGCCTTCTCGGTGGGCAGCGCTTTCTTATACGGCCGGTCGGAGGCGGTGAGTGCGTCGAAGATGTCGGAGATGGTCATCATGCGCGTCTGCACGGGAATCTCCGACTCATTTAATTTTCCCGGATATCCGGTGCCATTCAGCTTCTCATGATGACCGCGCGCGATCAAGGGAATGTTGCGCAGTTCCTTGGTCCATGGAATCTTGCTCAGAAAGTTATACGTGTGAGTCACGTGTGACTCAATCTCCTTGCGCTCCGAGTCATCGAGACTCCCTTTCGGGATAGAGAGCATTCTCACTTCATCCTCATTCAGTAAGGAGCGAGGCGTTCCTGCCCAATCCAGAAACTGCATGGCCGCCAGCTCGGAGAGTCTACGGAAATCACCCTCCGGGAGCACCGTGGGCTTGTTGCACTGCATGACAAATTTGTAGAATTCGTCGAGCTCCTTCAGTTTGTCACTCAGCTCCGTAGTAAAGTCACTCTGCCGCGCCAGATACTCCTCGCGTCCCTTCTCCAGAAGATAATTCAGCCTGCGTTCCGAGTGTTCATGCTGCGCGGCCTTGCGCACGAAATCGAAGCGCTCACTGACCAGCTTGGCCTGCAGGGGATAGAGCTTATCGGCCTTTACCAGCACCTCTTCGCGCACGCCCACCTTGCCGAAATCGTGTAGCAACGAGGCGTAGCGAATCTCCTTCATCTCGGAGCGGGAAAAGTTGAACTGGCGGAAATTCGGCGTATCCGCGCGGTCCACCGCTTCGGCAAATCCTACTGTGAGATCGGCGACGCGGAATGAGTGACCCGACGTAGTAGGGTCGCGTGACTCAATCGCGGTAACCGACGCTTTGACAAACCCCTCGAACAGTGACTGGATACTGTCATAGAGCCGATTGTTCTCAATGGCCACGGCGGCCTGACTGGCCAGCGAGCTGACCAGCGCCTGCCGATTTTCCGGATAGGGAATCACTATTGCAGCGGCATTCTGCGGATTGATGGTAGCTTTCTGGTCGCGCTTGCAATTGATCAACTGCACGACGCCGATGATCTCGCCCTGCGGATTCTTCATGGGAACCACCAGCATGGACTTGGTGCGATAGCCCACGTTGCGGTCGCGGTCCGGGTTGAAGCGGAAGGGCAGCGACTCGGGAATGTTGTAAACATCCTCCAGATGCAGCGGCTCGCCGGACTGCGCCACGTAGCCGGCGATGCTGGCCGAGTTGATGGGCATGGTGAACTCGGCGAAGGGCACCTGTAAGCTAAAGTTTTGCGCCACTTTGGAGCGCAGATTCTTGGTTCCGTCCGCGGCTTCCTCCGCCAGATAGAGCGTGCCCGCGTCGCTATCGGTGATCTCGCGGCTCTTTTGCAAAATCAGTTCCAGCAGCGCGGCGGTCGACGGCGCGGTGGACAGCGCGATGCCGATGACGTTCATTTCGTCGATTTCATAGCGCGCCGCAGCCAGTTCCTGCGTGAGTTGCGCCTGACGCCGGGCCAGCTCCAGATTCTCTAGGGCCGCGCGCACCGCGGATTGCAGCGCAGCACTCTGTGGCGGCGCAGTCAGATAGAAGAATATGGGGATGCCGGAGGAGTTCTCGGGAAGCTCGTCCTGGCCCGATCCCAGGACATAAATCAGGCAGGCGCGATTGTCTGCAACTGCTGCCTTCACTGGATCAGAGAAAATCGATTGGTCATCGGCCACGATGACGCAGTCGGCCAGTTCACCACCGGCCAGGCTCCCGGACCAGCGCTTTACTTCACATGGCCCAAGCCCTGGCGCAGCAAGATTCCCCAGCAGCCCCAAGGCATCCAGATTTTGGCAAAGCACCTTGCGATTCATCTCTACCATTTGCTGATCACTCTGCCCCGCAGGGCGCTACTGCAAGCGGTCGCGTGATCATCGCTACGCGCGACGGCTCAACCGTCCCTTAGGGGCTCGGCGGTACTATACAAGAATTAGCCAGCCGATGCCAGAGGAAGAAACGATTTGCGCCATCGCCCCGTTGCCCTACTTGGTAAGTCGCCGGTGTTGGGCCATACTGCCGACGAGTATTTCCATTAACCTGGCGGCGTCCCGCACATTGACAGTGTGCCGGACGGGCGGATATGCTCAGGGTCTAGCCATGGTTGACATCCACTGCCACATCCTTCCGGCACTTGACGACGGCGCAACAGAAGACGCCGTCTCCCGACAAATGTTTGAGATGGCCGCGCGCGACGGCATCGTTCAGATCGTGGCCACGCCGCACGCCAATTACCAATACAAGTTTGATGCGCAGGTGAACCGGAATAAGCGGGATCAGTTGCAGGCATCCATGGGGGCGACGCCCGAGATTCTTCTCGGCTGCGATTTTCACCTGAGCTTTGAAAATATCGAAGACGCCAAGCGAGACCATACTCGCTATTCAATCAATGGCAAACAGTATCTGTTGGTGGAATTCGCCGATTCGAACATTCCGCCGCATACGGACCAGATATTTTTCGATCTCATCTCCTGCGGCATCGTCCCCATCATCACCCACCCGGAGCGCAATCCCATCCTCGCCGATCAGCCGGAATTAATTGCCACCTGGATCGGACTGGGCTGCGCGGTGCAGGTTACCGCCGGGTCGGTTACGGGCAAGTTCGGCACGCGCGCGCTGCGCTCCACGCAGACCATGCTGAAATACAATATGGTCCACTTCATTGCCACCGACGCGCACAACCTCACCACGCGGCCACCCGTGCTCTCCGAGGCGCGTGAAACCATCGCACGCGATATCAGTCCCGAAGTCGCCGAACTTTTGAGCAACTCCAATCCCCGAGCCGTCGTGGAAGGCCTCCCGATGCCGTGGCTGCCACAGCCAGTGCCCATGGGCAAGCGCGGTTGGTTTTCATTTTTACGCTAGGCAATTTTTATTGTTACTGTGGAGTTCGCCTGCCAGGTCAAGACTGAACCGCTCACCGGAAAGGAGCGGTGTCGGCGGAGTCATCCTGCGCCCGCAGCGCTCACAACCCTGATTCCATTTGAGCACTATCGCATACGAAAAGGAGATGTGCCCGTTCATCGACCGCTCCCTCTCGGTCGCGGCTCGGTTGGCTGCCCGGTGCGATTCCAGTCGCGTTAGAAAATCAACTTCATCCCAAACTGAATCTGCCGCGACGTGGTCGTGGTGTCGTCGATGGTGCCGGCAGCGCCGCGCGGAATGCCCACGGCCTGAGCGGCCACTGCGGTATCGAACACGTTATTATCGGGCAATCCAAAGTTGGCGCGGTTCAGCAGATTGAAAAACTCGGCGCGAAAATCCAGTCGCACGCCTTCTCTGAGGTTGGTCTCCTTGCCCAGCGTAAAGTCCAGGCTGACCATGCCCGGGTTGATGAGCGTGTTGCGTCCCAAATTACCGTAGAAGCCCGCAGGCTGAAGGGTGAAGGCGCAAGGATCAAAATACCGTTCGCTGCCGCCCAGTTGCTGGCCCGCTGGAATCCTGGCCAGTCCGTCCGTGCCCACCGGACCGCAACCCGCCGTCGCGCCCTCGACAGGATTTTTGTCCGCGCCGGCCGGCAGGTCGGGACGGTCGGCGATTGAGCGCGCTTGATCAGCGGAGCGCGCGAATCCGGTCAGCGCGGTGAACGGCGTGCCGTCCTGAATGGTCAGGATCATGCCCGCCTGCCAGCCGCCCAGCAGCTTCGCCGCCGGGCCGGTCCACATGCTGGAGGGAATGTCGTAATTGAAATTGGCCACCAGATTTCTCCGCAGGTCATAGGAGGAAAGTCCGCGGTCGCCCCGCGCATTATCCGGGTCCTGCGTGGCCTGCGCGCCGCCCAGCGCGTGCTGCGAGATGGTCACCGAGGCGTCGTCGATGGTCTTGGAGTAGGTAAACGATAGCTTCGAGCGGAAGCCGCCACTGAGTCGCTGAATGAAATCCAGTTGCATCGACTGATAGAACGCATCTACGTCCGAGGTGACAATACGGCTGCCTGCCAACGCAGCATTCTTGCGATTGCCGCCGACGTACTGTTTCCGCCCGTCGGGAAGAATCACGGGACGGCGCGTGTTGGCGTCCGAGTTGCGCGTCAGGTGATAGGAGTGCGATCCCACGTAGCTGGCGTTGAACACCGTGTTGGTGGTGATCTGCCGCTGCACGCCGAAGTTCCAGTGCAGGCGCGTGGGCACGTCGATGTTGAAATCAATGCCATCCGGCTGCGGCGCGCGCAACGCTCCGCTGCCGCCGGAGAACCCCAGCGGAAACGGCGCATAAAACGTTGTGGCGGGATTGTTGGTCACCACGCTGGTAACGTCGGTCAGGCCGAAGTAGGGCGTGTTGTTGGGCGTGAAGAATCGGAACTAATTTTCGAGCTGGTCGTAGAAAATTCCGAATCCGCCGCGAATCGCCAGGCTGCCGTTTCCCGACTGATCCCAGGCGAAGCCCACGCGCGGCGCTAACGATTTATGGTGCGGCTTGAAGAACAGGCTGCCCAGCGTGGGCAGCGTGTTCACCACCCGCTCGCCGTTCACGGAGCGCGTCTGGAAGTTGGCGATGCGGTCGCCGCGCGCCTCCACCGGCACCGACATCACTTCGTAGCGCAGCCCCAAATTCAACGTCAAGTTGGGACGCAGTTTGTAATCATCCTGCGCATACACTGAAATAAAATTCATGCGATAGGCCTTCTCCGCATCGCCGCCGCCGGAGGGATCGGGCGCGCGGAACAGCGTGGGACGGGCCAGCAGGAAGCTCTCGAAGTCGGAGAACTGAAACGCGCCGCGCAGGCTGTTCTGGAAATTCTCGTTGTGCTGGATGCGCTGAATCTGCGCGCCAAACTGCATCGAGTGCGCCCCGCGATAATAGAAAACCTGGTCCTGATAGTCATACTGATTCACTACGAAGAAGCGCTCGGCGCCCGTGGCCGTGCCGAAATCTGAGAGCGGCGCGCCCGCCGTGCTGGTGCTGAAAGTAAGGTTGCCAACTGTCTTCGCGCCGGGCAGGAAGCGCAGCGTGGGATCAATGTCCACCACCGGAAGCGAATCGGCGTAGACGGAACTGCGCGTGAATCCCACGCGGAACGAGTTCAGGAACGTCGAGTAGGTCTTCTTGTAATCGAGCGTGGCGAGCTGGTCGCGATTTTTATCAAACCCCGCGAAGTAGGGATTCGGCGTCGGTCCCACTGACCTGCCCGGCGATTTCGATACCAGCCGAAGTGAGAGAGAATCTCATGAGGGAGGTATTTGAATATGCCGATGCAGAGGTACAAACCAGAGCAGATCGTAACGGTGTTGCGGCAGGTTGAAGTGGCGGTGGCCAGCGGGAAGAC
>SHUM01000060.1 GCA_009691245.1 Acidobacteriota bacterium
GATATCGCCGCCGTCAACTTGACACCCGCGCACCGCTCTGATATCAAAGAAGAGAATCAGTTGTCCAACCGGATTCCTCAGTAGCTCAATGGTAGAGCATTCGGCTGTTAACCGAAGGGTTGTAGGTTCGAATCCTACCTGAGGAGCCATTCTGCAAAATCGTTTCCTGTAGCTTCTATTCCATTGTTGTTTTGTTGGTGCGAGCGCTGTAGTTGTTCGAGCTGCGGGGCATCGCCATTCCGCGCTGGTTCCTTATTTAGCGGACGGGGGACTCTTCCAATATTTGGGCAGAGTGGGTTTGGTGTCGCGGAGGATTTCCAGAACCGCGCGGCGGTCGTCCGCCGAAACAGCGTTGAACGCTTCGCCGGCGTCGTTGAATGTCAGCACATCGTACAGCTTGCGGTAGATCGCCTCGCGGGAGATATCGGGGATGTTGTCGAACGCAGGACTGTAAATCATATAGCTCAGGGGATACCGGAAGAGCCGCTGGCGCAGATCGAAGTCGCGTAGCGAGCGACCCAGATGGTCGCGAGGACCGCGCTGCTGGAAGGATTTGGTGAATGTGGAAATACCTTGAATCGGCTCCGAGAGAGGCTCTTCGTCGGCGAAGAGCATGTAAGTTACCAGCTCGTCCACATTGGATTTCAGACGCGGGGCAAATTCCTTGAGCGTGCGCTCCGCAACAGCAACGCGCGTCTCCCAGCCAATTCGCGTAATCAGATTCGTCATGCGAGTTTGGTGCTCGATCGTCATCAGGGCGACGATATCACTGGTGGGAGCCAGATAGGCGGAGGTATCCAATTGCTCGTCGAGGGTGGTGAGGTTTTGCGACTTTGCCGGCTGTCGCTGGTACGGACTATAATCCACGGGGACGTTGCCCCGGTGATGAATTTTCCCGTGCAGTCCGGTAACAAACCATCCACCCCAGCGAGTTTCGAGCGGAATGCGATGATCGGCGGCGAATGCGCCTGACCGGCCGTACGGAGAATCTTCGTTGGCCGGATTCACCGAGCTGACCACGATGCCGGGCACGTTCAGTGTGGCGGGACTCATGTGACATTGCAAGCAGCTCATATACTGGCGCGTGAATGTGGGGCGGTCCGTCTTGCCGGCGTCCAGAGTATAGAAAATCGCCCCCAGCCGGGGATCGAGCGCCGAAAATTCCAGCGCGCGTCCATTCTGCACGTACCCCACCGATACGCTATCATTGAAGTAGATCGCACGAGGAGACTCCGGCGAGATCAATGAAACCTGCGAACTGGTCTTCGAAAAAACCAGAATCTGAGAATCCACCTCAATTCCCAAAATCTTCAAAATGCCAGGCAGGTATCCCCACTTCGGATGGTACTCCAGCCTGGCATCACTCGAGTTCAACCGCTTTTGCAGACGAGCTATGGGATCGTCGGCCGGGCGATCGGCATATTGAATGGCCGGGTGATCGAAGGGAATCGCGGGGAAGTCAGGATTGTCATCATGACCCTGCAAGGCCCACAGCGATCCCGCGAGTGTCAGACTCAGGCTGACGGTGGCAAGAAGTAATAAGCGATGTATATTCATTCAAATATCCCCAAAGCAGACAGAACCGAGCCGAAGTTTTGTACGACTCCTTATGAGAGATATTATTACATCACTATCGGGCGCGATGCTACGGGCCGCAATGCGGACTAGAAGCTCAGCAGGTGAGTGAACTTGAACGTCAGGCTGCGGTCGCTGTGATCGAAATTCGTATCGCGCTGGTCGTTATAAACCACGTAAAAATCACTCAGCGGATGATGGATGAACCGAAATCGGAGGTTGGAGCTCACCTGCCTGGTGTCGCTGTTGTACTGGATCAGCGCGCTGAGGCTCAGCCGCGGGTTAAAAGAATAATCAGTTCGCAGGCTCGCCAGATTCGTGGTAAATGAGCCTTCCCGCAGTTCCGCCTCGCCTCGCTGATAATCCAATTGCGTGGACAGCCGGTAACTGGCGCGCAGAATTCCGCCCCATGTCCAGATAACCTGCGTTCCTGTATAAAAATCCTGGCGCCGCAAATTGACGCTCGCCGAGAGCAGCCTGCGGCGGCTGGAAGTGTAGCCGAGCGCGTAGCCATTCGAGCGATAGTCCCCCGCTGGAATTTGCAAACCTTGCAGTGGAAAGATGCGCGTCAGTCGATCGAATTTCCGGTAATACGTATAGCTAAAAGTCCCGCCGTCCTGAAACTCCACGTTGCCGAACGGGCCGCTGAAACTCTTGGTCTCGGTGCGACCGTCAGACAGAGTCGCGTATTCGTAGTTGGTCGTCACGGTGGCGTCGCGGATGATGCTGGCGAGCGGCATGCCGCGCTCGAAGTGAGGACGAAACTCCGCCAGCTCCTGGACCAGCCGCCGTCCCGGACGGCGCACGAAACCAAGTTGCGGATCAAAGTTTTTCTGGATGTCGGAATAGGAGCTGTAAAGTCGCCACAGATTGCTTTGCCACTCGGCCTCGAATTTTCCGAAGCCATCCTCGCCGACGATCTGCGGCTTGCGCGTTTTCGCATACAGCGCGTTGACCTGCAAGTCCTGGCGCAGAAGCATCGTGGCGTCCACGCCGTAGGTCTGACTGGAATCGCCGGGAAGGCTGGCGCGCCGGTTCAAAACAATCGCCCCCACCGTGGAGTTGCTCAGAATGTCCCGCCGAAAGCGGGCCACGGTGAAATTCGACGCGGCGAAAGTAGCCTCCGAGCGCGTCTGAATATTCATCAGGCCGACGGCATTTTTCCCGGCCCGCCCGGAGAGTCGCGCGCCGCCCAGAATCGGAATCGGAGTTCCGCCAGCCAGCCCGATGCGGCGGCTGTGGAACAGCAGGACCTCCTGCCTTTGTAGTCCGTCGAACCCGGCCTGAAAGAGCCCCGCATTTTCGAGGAAGAACTCCCGCTTCTCCGGGAAGAACAGCGGGAAGCGCGTGAAGTTGATCTGCTGCGTGTCGGCTTCGGTGTCGGAAAAATCCGTGTTGGCCGTCAGGTCCAGAGTCATGCCGGGCGCCACGCCGTACTTCAAATCCATCCCGCCCTTGAACTCGCCGTCCAGTTTCGCGCCTTGGGAATCCAGCTTCTGCGCGCCACCCAGTACATAGGGCTTGATGTAAAGATTCTTCCCCGGCTTGACGCCCTTCAACCCCACCAGGTCTCCGGCGATGCCGACACCGCGCTGCATCACATAGCGGCGCGGCAGCGGCGCCCAGGAGTTGGCCTCGCCGTTGTGCTGCATATAGCGGTAAAAATTCACGCCCCAAAGTTGAATGTCTTCAGGACTGAAGCGCAGGGTCTTGAAGGGAATCGCAAACTCCGCCGTCCAGGCGTTTTTGTGAATCTTCGATTCCGAGTACCACACGCCATCCCAGTTGGGGTTGGAAACCCGGCCGGTGTCGGTGAACTGCTGGTCGCGCTGGCCGCCCTCCGGCGTGGTCGAGAAAGTATAACCGCTGCGCCGGTCGTGAAAGGTGTCGAGCAGAATCGCTATGGCATCCTGGTCGTTGGGTGGAAAGTCGCGCCGAATATTGTTGACGATGATTTGCCGCGGGTCGGACTCATGGCAGTACACGCCGATGTAAAGATTCTCGCGGTCGTAAAGAATGCGAATCTCGCTCGGCTCACTGGCTGGCGCGCCTGTGTCGGGGTCCCGTTGAGTAAAGTCCCTGGCGGGCACGGCGGCAGCCCAAGCCGTCTCGTTGAGTTCACCGTCAACGGTAATTTCTGCATCGGTGAATACCGCGGAGATCGTCTTGCGCACCTCCGCTGCTGGCGCTGGGGTGGGCGCTGGCTCCTGAGCAAGGACCACTGGTGCGACGGAGGCTAGGGACAATAGCAAGAGGGCCAACACGGGATAAGACCCCATCCATTTGAGCAGAACTCCGCGGCGCGGTCCTACGCTGGGTCGATTGCTTTGGCGCGAGTGATTCATCCGGGTCCAGGCGAGCAAGTGTGAGACTGCAACGCGAGAATTGACTCCGATGACATTAGGCTGCGCCCCGGTTTCTGTCAACCCAGGTTGTGAACCTGCAGCACCCTTTGCGCGTCACTGCGCGGAATCGGCTGAGGGGTTGGCGCGGAGCGGGGCCCCGTGTGCGATCTCGCCGGCTGCGGCCTTTACCGCCTCGACAATGTCCGGATACGTTCCGCAACGGCACAGGTTTCCTGAGAGGTAATGCCGAATCTCATCCGCATTCGGGTCCGGGTTACGCTCGAGCAGTTCCTTGGTCATCAAAATGAAACCCGGCGTGCAGAAGCCGCACTGGAAAGCGTCCTTGGCGATGAAGCATTTTTGAATGGGATGCAGTACGCCTTCATCCGCGAGCCCTTCAACTGTTTGTACTTCCGCTCCATCTGCAAAAGCTGCCAGGTAGAGGCAGCCAGAGACCGCCAGTCCGTCCACGAGTACGGTGCAGCACCCGCAGAGCCCCTGCGCGCAACTCTCCCGCGCGCCGAACAGGCCGAACTCGCGCTGCAATACTTCAATGACGGTTTCATACACCGCGATGTCGGCGCTGGCGGCGCGGCCATTCAGCTTGAATTGGATGTTGCGGCGATTGGTTGTGCTCATTATTCGCTCTCCAGCGGTCGGCCTTCTTTTTCGCGCAGAGCGCGCAGCACCCGCTCCGGCGTCAGTGGAAGCTCCATGATTCGTACGCCGATGGCATCGAAGAGCGCGTTGGCGATGGCGGGTGCGACGGAAAACACCGCCGTCTCGCCAACGCCTTTTGCGCCGAAGGGCGCATCGCCGTGCGGAATCTCGATCATCTCTCCGGTCATCTCGTCAGGAATATCGAGTGTCCCTGGTATTTTATAATCGGCGAGGCTGGCGTTGAGCACCTGCCCATCGCTGAAGCGCATCTCCTCAAACAACGTGAATCCCAGTTGCATCGTGCCCGCGCCGGTGAGCTGGCGCTCCACGATGGAAGGGTTGATGGCGCGGCCTACGTCGCCTACATTCACCAGTTTCGTTACGCGAATGCGGCCCGTTTCGGTGTCCACTTCGATTTCCGCGCCCGCGCCGCCCAGCATCCAGAACGGCGTTACCTGCGGCGATTGTCCTGTCTCCTGGTCCGGCTTCGAGAAAGGCGGAGTAAATGTTCCTGTGCCCGTCAGATGGCCCGCCTGCATTCCGAAGCGCGCCAGCATTAGCTCGCGGAAACTCATGCGCCTGCCGTCCGGCGCGAACGCAGCTCCCTCGCGACAGGTGAGTTGCTCGGTGGCGACGCCCATTGACTTTGCCGCGATCTCCATCAATTGTGCGCGGACCGCCTCCGCGGCCTGGATGATGGCATGGCCCATGTGATAAGTGGAGCGCGAGCCAAGCGTGGCCATGTCGTAGGGAGTGATGTCCGTGTCTGGATGGACCACACGCACCGATGTTGCGGCGATTCCCAGAATCTCCGCAGTCATCTGCGCGAGCGCGGTGTCAGAGCCCTGCCCCATATCCACGGTGGAGCAGAGCATGCTGCAACTGCCGTCACCGGCGATCGTTACGGTTGCGACAGACGTGGTCGGCGAGATGCTCGCTTTGATGCCGATGCCGATGCCGCGCCCGCGTCGTACCGTCCCTGTGCCACGCTCGATGGGGCGGTTCCAATCCATCTTGATTTCCAGCCGGTTCAGCACTTCTGCGATCTCCGCGTGGCGCATCAGCGTTCCGGTGGCGTGCGGCCTGCCTTCGCGCAGGATGTTCAGACGCCGGAACGCCAGCGGGTCCATGCCCAGCGCGTGCGCGATGATGTCGGCCTGTGATTCATACGCCCACACCAACTGCGAAATTCCGAATCCGCGCAGCGCACCGGCCGGCGGCTCATTGGTATAAACGGCGTGATTGTCGAGCGCGATGTTCTCAATGTCATAGGGGCCGGCGCCGGTGAAGCCGGACTTTTGTGAGACGCGTGGCCCGATGTCGGCATACGCGCCGCCGTTCCACCACGTCTCCACCTTACGCGCGATCATCCGACCGTCGGACATCACGCCTGTTTTAATGCGCACGGTTGTCCCGTGCTTGGTGATGGTGTAGAACTGCTCTTCCATGGTCAGTGCGATGCGCACCGGCTTGCGCGCCAGCAGCGCGCAGGCGGCCACCAGCGCTTCCAGCTTGATGTAGAGCTTCGCGCCAAATCCGCCGCCCAGCAGCGCCGTGCGCACCCGCACGCGATTTTCCGCCCAGCCCAGCAGGCGTGCGACTTCGCTGCGCACGAAGGATGGGCTTTGCGTTGCGCTATGGATGGTGATGCCGTTGGTGTCCGTCAACTCGGCCAGCGAGACAATGGGCTCGAAGGTGGCGTGGATTACTTTGCCGTTATGAAAGGTGTGCTCAAAAACATGATCCGCCGTGGCGAATCCCTTTTCAATATCACCTCGGCGCACCTGCGCGTCGAGTGCGACGTTGGTGCCCGCGCGACCCTTGAGATGTTTGAGGTCGGGGAAGGTACCCGCGGGCTGCAGGACGTCATGGATAATCGGCGCGGTTGGCTGCGCAGCAGCGACCTCGTCGAAAACGGGATCGAGTGGGTCGTATTCCACCTCCACCAGGTCGGCGGCCTCTTCGGCAATATGCGGATCACGAGCCAGCACCACCGCCACCGGCTCACCCACGTAGCGCACTTTGTCGAGCGCCAGAATCGGCTGATCGTGAAATGCCGGGCCGTAGTAGGGATTCGGAATAATCTTGCGGATGTCCTCGCCGGTAATCACCGAGTGAACTCCCGCGAAGGCCAGCGCAGCGCTGGTGTCAATACTTATAATTTTTCCGTGGGCAACGGGACTGCGCGTGATCCTGCCGTAGAGCATTCCCGGGATGCGCATGTTGATGATGTATTCCGCGCTGCCCGTAACCTTTGCGGCGGACTCCAGACGAGGGATCGATTGCCGCGGGCCGCTCGCTGCGGCGGTTGGTGATGTGATTTTCGTCGCGGACGGTTTAGGCGTGGGCATTTAGGATGCCTCACTCGAATTTATTTTCAGCGCCTGCTCCAGCGCGCGCCGGACGTGTACGCGAACCATCTCGCGCTTATACGCCACCGTGCCGCGCAGATCGGCCAGCGGCTGCACTTCCTCGGCTGCCGAGTCGGCGGCCTTGGAAAAGACGGCGGCGGTGGCGCTGACATTATTTAGCACGCCCTCTGCTCCGGTCATGCGCACCGGGCGCTCCGTCGCTGAACTGACCGCCACGCGGGCTTCGGCGATCACGCCCGACTCCATGCGGAACCAGACGGCCACTCCCACCGCAGGCCAATCGTCGGCCGAGAGCGCCGTGTATTTTTCGTACCAGCTATGCACGCCCGCTGGTTGCAGTGGCACTGCGACTTCGGTGATTAACTCGTCGCGCGACAATGCGGTTTCGTAATAGCCGGTGAACAGATCGCCGATGGCAATCCAGCGCTCGCCGCGCTGGCTGACGGCGCGCACGCGCGCCCCGAGCGTAAGCAGAATGGGCGGCAGGTCCATGTGAGGATCGCCATGGGCGAGGTGGCCGCCGAGCGTCGCCACGTTGCGAATGCGTACGTTCGAGAGGGTGTGCAGTGTGCGTGTGATTACTGGAAACGTGCGAGCGATAACGGGCGAGCGCTCCATCTCGGACAGCGTGGTCATCGCGCCGATGCGCAGGCCGCCGGTTTCGTCGGCGCTGACGCCGCGCAGCGCATTCTTGATTCGGCGCAGACTAACCAGCCGCGAGGGCTGAAACAATCGAGGCTTCATCATTAAGAGCAGCGCCGTGCCGCCGGCGATGGCGCGCACCGTGGCATCTTCAGGGTCGAGCAAAGACAGCGCCTCTTCGAGCGTCGCGGGCTCCGCCAGTTCAAAGTTCTTCATGCGACGGGGTCTCCCGACAAGGAGGAACGATTCAGCAGCCCATTTCCCCCCAGCCCTTTTTCCAAAGCCGCCTTCAAGTTCGCGCCAAATTCACGAGCCACTTCAGCGCTCTTCGAGCGGAACACGGGCTGGCCCAGCCCGCCCAGCTTTCCGCTCAGCGCGACTTCTGCCGTGTAGCGGATCTCCGTGCAGCCCTCGCTGGCAACCGTCAGCTCAATGCCCGCCGTGGCCGACACGCGTCCGGCCAGGCCGACGGAGTCGCCGGTCATCTTCACCTCAATTAAGTTGGGCGGCTCCATGCGGGTAATCTCGCTGGTAACCTTAAACTTCAAAGTTATATAGGCGACCTTGCTGGTGAGCTGCGCGGAGTAGCGACCCGGCGAGAGCTCGATTAATTCGCTGCATCCCGGAATGCACTGGGCGAGCTGGACCGGATCAGCGACAAACTCGAACGCGGTGGCGCGATCTACTTCAACATTGATTGTTCCAGTGGATTGCAGGCCCATGTTTTATTAGTGAAATAAACTTTCCCAGTTGCAGGCGATGTCGAAGTTTAAGCTCGGTCAATGAGGCGGGACAGAATTTCGGCGATAAGCGCTGGCTGCTCGACAAACGTCAGATGTCGCGCCTGCGGAATGATCTGCATCGTCGCCCCAGCGATGTTGCTCTCGAGTTGGCGGGCCATCTCGGGCGGCGTCGCGTAATCTTCCTCGCCGACGGCGATGGCTACCGGCATGTGGAATCCCGCGAGGTGCGCGCGCAGATCGAACGCGCCCAACATGCGGCAGGTGGCGACGAAACACGCGGTCTCGTTGGCCAGAAAAACATTGCGGCACAGGGCCACCGTTTCGGGGTGCTGCTCGCGGAAACTATCAGAGAACCAGCGCGTTTGTTGAAAGTCGATCAGCGCGGGCAAGCCCTTTTCTTCGGCTTCTTTGGCGCGCCACTCCCATTTTTCAGGCGCTTCCGCGCCATACCATGCGGTTGTGTCGATCAAGCCGAGCGTCTGTACACGCGACGGAAACAGCGCGGCGAATTGCAACGCGATGCTGCCGCCCAGCGACCCGCCGGCGATGTGCGCGCTCGACCAGCCGACATGATCCAGCAGCGCGGCCAGGTCGCGCGCGAATCCCTCGAGACGATAGGGGCCAGGCGACTTGCCGAGCAACTTGGTGGACGCACCGTGCCCGCGACAGTCGTAAGTCAAAATGGCGGTGCGCTCGACAAGGCGCTCGACCACCTCGTCCCAGACCACTTCGCTCATGCCCAGCGAGTGGACCAGCACCAGCTTCGGGAGTTCAGGCCGGTCCTCGCCATGCAGTGTGTAACGGAGCGAGGCGCCATCGCCAAGCGGTGCGTTGCCGGATTTTCTGGAGTGGGTCATGTTAAATGCTCCGAACATTCAGCCTACCACAGCGAGTGAATCGCGTCACAGAGCCGCGCGCGTCAGCGAGCGGACCCGATTATTCCGGCAGCGCCTTGCCGCGCGTCTCGGGAAAAAATGGGGCGGCGACAATACCGAGAATGTAGATCATGCTGACGATCACGGCGGCCCGGCCGTAACTGCCGAAGTAGGTGATCAGCGTCCCCGCCAGCAGTGGTCCCGTGAAGGCGATGAAGCGCGGCGCGTTGAAGCAGAAGCTGACTGCGGTGGCGCGGATGCGCGTGGGATAAGCCTCCGGCAGCCACGTCGAGCACCATGTATATTGGCCCAGCGTGAAGAAGGCGTTGATGGAGCAGACGCCGAGCAGCACATACAGGTTATGCGTCCACAGGAACAGCACGGGGGTCATCAGCAGGGAGATGGCGAACCACGCGATGGTAACCGGCCTGCGCCCGTAGAGATCGGCGAAGAAGCCGAGCGAGATATAGCCACAGATAGCGCCCGCGTTGTAGAACATTCCCGCCAAGCTCGCCCAGCGCTCGGGTGAGAGTCCCTCCAACTTAGCGAGAGACCCGACGTACGGAGGCACCCATGTTGAGATGCCCCACCAGGCCAGCGTGGTGGTGGTGGACATCAGGAAGGCCGCAATGGTGCGGCGGCGATACTTCGGATCGGCGAACAGGTCAATCAGCGTGAAGCGCGTAAGGTTCTTGTCGGCGGCGCTCACATCCTGACCCGATTGCTGTGCTATCTTCTGCGCCTCGACTGCCGCACGGCGCTTGCGATCCGACTCCGTCCACTTTTCCGGTTCCTTGATGCGCTTGCGAATCCAGCCGACAGCGAGGGCGGGGAGAACGCCAATG
This sequence comes from Acidobacteriota bacterium, assembly GCA_009691245.1. Taxonomy (NCBI): domain Bacteria; kingdom Pseudomonadati; phylum Acidobacteriota; species Acidobacteriota bacterium. Next base: position 10,058 of record SHUM01000060.1, read on the forward strand.
ACGTACATCCAGCGCCATGCGTCGGGTCCCATCGGGCTGACGAAGAACCATGTGGCGGAGGCGAAGAAAAAGCCGATGCCCAGGCCGCACTGCATCAGCCCCGCGCCCTTGCCACGATGCTTGTCGGGCCACATCTCCGCGACCATCGAAGTGCCTGTGCCCCACTCCGAGCCCAGCGCGAAGCCGACGATGAAGCGCAGCGCGATGAAGGACCACAGCGACCAGGCGATGGCCGTGAATCCGGTAACGACAGAGTAGGCCAGCACCGCATAGATCAAGGTGCGCTTGCGCCCGATGTAATCGGAGACGATGCCACCGACGATGCCGCCGATGCCCCAGCCGAGCAGCGTTACCGCGATGGTCAGACCGGCGTAAAACGGGATGCTGGCATAACTTTCGGCGGGCAGTAGCTGGCGAAAAGCGGTGCCCATGGTGAGAATCAGGGCGTAGGTTTCATAGCCGTCAAAGGCCCAGCCGAGGTTGGCGGCCAGCAGCGTATTCCACTGTTCGCCATTCAGGGTGCGATACCAGGGCCGGTTGTCGGGGGCTGCAATGGTTGCAGTACTCATGCGGTTCCTCTCACTTAACGGCTTGTGGATTGATCCTAGCCGCGACAGTCATGGAGCGTCCACGATGCACGAAAAGCAGCACAAGAGCCTGAACGCTGAATACGGCCTTGTCCGGCGGGAAAGCTGGAATGCTCTTGAGTGCGGGACTAAGTTGCGCACGCGACTATTGTGGACGCTCCATAACTGTCGCGGCTCGGATACAAGCGCAGCTCAATGCGTGAAGAAAAAACAGCCAATGGCAGGGCGTGGCTCGCTCCCGATGCTTTCGCTGACCACCACCTCCGCCGTCGGGGTAACCGTCAAAGAGGCGACCTTCTTTCCTTTGTCGTCGAGTGCCTCGGCGGACTGTTTCACAATCAATGTCTGCTCCTTGGTGTCGGCGGCGAGACGGAATTCCAGCTCGGCCAACGGGCCATCGCGGATCGGCTCTTTGGCGGTGATGGTGATCTCCAGCTTTTGCGCCGCAGCCTTTTCTTTGACCTTGGTTCCCGAGGCGTCCTTCATCTCGACGGCAATTTCGGCGAATGACATGTTGGCGGCGATGCCCAGCCGCGCCAGCACGAATGTCAGCGACGCGCGCGGAAACTCGACGCTCTGCCGCACCACGTATATCGGCGCTGTCGCGGGATTGGTAATCATGGCGTTGAGGAAGACCGGGGCACCCGGTCGTACACGAGCGGAGACGAGCTCCAGCTTCGGCACCCTGTCTGGCGCATCATCTTGAGTAAACGCCGGGGTGGCCGCGACAAAAAATTGCGCGGCCACCATCAACCAAACAAAAGCACGCATTGGGTTGTTCCTAACTGTTGATACTGCCAAATTGTTACTACCGTTGGTCTGACGATTGGACTAACCACCGGCGCCGGGAGCCACTGCGCGCTCACCGGGAAACTTCTTGGTGATGTCCACCAGGGGCAGGCCGATGTGTTCCACATCGCTGTCCTTGAAGGTGTAGGCCGGACCCACGGACTCGACGCCAAAATCCTTGGCGAGCGATTCTTGGAGCACCACCATCTTGCCGCCCACCATGGTCATCAGCGGCTTTACCTTCAGAATGTCAGCCTCGGGAACCGTGAAATAATCGCGGTCGATCACCAGCAGGTCCGCGTACTTGCCTACTTCGAGCGAGCCGAGCTTCTCCTGCTTGCGCACGTAATCGGCGGCCCAGATGGAGTACATCTTCAGCGCGTGAACGCGGTCGATGCGCTCGTCGGCCTGCCAGATTTTGCCGTCATACTTGCGCGTGATGGCCTGCCACAGCATGAAGAACGGCGGCTGGAAATTGCGCGACCCCGGCCGATCCGCGCCGGTGGCGTAGTGCTGGCCAACGAGGCGCACGCCGGATTTGATCCAAGTGTTGAACGGCAGCATGAACTTGTCATATTGCGGGCCGTAGTCCTTCAGCCACTCGGGCGATTCCTGAACGATGTCGGGGCCGCAGCTCAGCATGATGCCGTAATCATTCAGCATCTTGATGGTTTCCGGCGCCTTGCCGATCAGGTTGCAGTGCTCGCCGGTCATCTTCATGGCTTTGACATCATCGAGCGACCAGCCGTTGTTGGCGCGGGCCATGTCGATCATCTTGATAAATGAGCGCGCGCTCTCGCTGCCCTGCATGTGGACGCCGGCAATTCTCCATCCCGCCTCCATGGCGTTTTGCAGGGTGTCCCACATCAGGTCGCCCTTCTGCGGGCAGACTTCGCGCTCCTTCAATTTGGGGTCTACTTTAGTGTCCGGCCCTGTGCAGGATTCTGGATAGAATGAATCCCAGCGCTCCGAGGCCACGCCGTCGATCCACAGGTAATCATCTCCGAGGCCCTGCAACACGCCCGTGCGACGGTATATCTGGCGGGTTTGCGCCGGGTCGGTAGGCATGCGATGCACTTCATAATGAGCATCCAGGCGAATGGGCATCTGACCCAATTCCGCCAGCTTGGCATATCCGCTCATGACCTTGGGGAAGGGAATGCGCGTCGAAAATGTGGTTACTCCCTTGGCCGCAAAACTTTCTGAAGTCAGCTTCAGCGTCTGCGCCAGAATGTTCAGCGGAACTTCGTTGAGGAACAGTTCCCAGGTGATGACGGCCATCTCTTGGCTGCCCACCCAGCCGATCTTGGGGATGTCGATGTCCAGCCGGTCGCCGTGCATGGTCTCCTGAATGGAGGCGGTGTATCCGGGCATGAACTTTTCCAGAATTTCCAGAGCCTTAGAGTTGATGTTGCCGCGCAGGCCGGGGCGCATCAGCACCGGGTTGTCTGGCGCATAGCGGTCCAGGGTATCGAGATTCGTAAATTTGCGCGTCATGGTCCACAGCGCCAGCGCGCCGGGGTCCTCCGGATAGGGCTGCATGTTGACCATGACCCAATCGCCCTTGGGAGATTTCTTGACGGCATCCTCGACGGCGTTCTTCAGCGCCAACTGGCTTTCTTCGAGGTCCGCCTTGGCCTGCACCGTTACTTCAATCCCGTTCGGCGGATACTTGATGCCGAAGCGGTCGAGATAACGCACGGCGCCGCCGTAGATATGATTGTGCGGCTCGACAATGCCGGGGATCAGCGTCCGCCCCTTCAAGTCATAGGTCTTGGTGTCCGGGCCGGCGATGGCTTTGATGGCATCGCTGGTGCCCAGCTTGATGATCTTGTCGCCCTTCACGGCCAGCGCCTGATAGGTATTGCCGACATCGGTGGAAGCGGACTTGTCGTCCATGCTGACGACCTTGCCGTTGATGAAAATCGAATCCGCGTACCCGTACCTGCCCACCTCGGGGGGCAGCGCGTTCTGCGCCCGGCCAAACTGCACGATGGCGGTGCAGGCCATCAGCAGGGCGGCAATGGTAAAGCCAAATGATTTCTTGCGCATTCCCTGAACCTCCGTGATCGAAAATCAGCAACTAACTTTTTATGTTGTCGTCTTAATGTTGTCATCCTGAGCGAAGCGAAGGACCTGCTTTACCTTGCGGAATCGAAATAGAAGATTCCTCGCTGCGTTCTAAATAACACTGCTAAGTAATTATATATCAATCTGCTAGAAGGAAATCTTCAAGCCAAACTGCATCTGCCGCGGATCATTTGCCGTGGTGGTAATCCGCCCCGCCGTGGTGCTGGCCGCTCCGGCTACCGCCAGGAAGTTGGTGCTGTTCGGCAACCCAAAATTGGGGTGGTTGAACAGGTTGAACATTTCCCACCGGAACTGGAGCGATTTGTTTTCACCCAGACTGGTATTCTTGACCAGGGCAAAATCAAAATTTCTGAATTTTGGTCCGATCACGGTATCGCGGCCAAGATTGCCGTAATATCCCAGATCTTGCAATCTGAATGCGCAAGGGTCGTAGTAGAGGTCCGGTGTGCCGAGTTGTTGCCCGGCGGCCACGCCGGCACACCCCGCCGTAGTTCCGCTGGTGGGATTGCTGCTCATGCCCGAGATCAAATCCGGTCGGCTGATATTCGATCCGGCGGAGGAGCTTTGATCTCTTCCCACGGTGTTTAAGGTTGCGCTGTTGATGACTGAGAAAGGCACGCCGGTGGTTAGGCTCAGAATGCCGTTGGTTTGCCAGCCGCTTAACAGCTTGCCCAGAAATCCCGTGAGTTCTTTCCCGAACGGCAGGGTGTAAGTGTAGTTCGCCGAGACCACATGGCGCAGATCAAACGCGGCATGGCTCCACTCCGACGAGTTCATCGTATAAGGATTCTGCGGCGAACTGGACTGTTGGAAATCGCCGCTGATGGCGCCGACGGCGTTGTCCAGCACGTGCGACCAGCTGTAGGCAAACTGGGCTTGCAGCGACTGGCTGAACCGCGTGGTCATCTTCGTCTGTAAACCATGATAAGTCGAGGAGGCCGACAATGTCCTCAGCGAAGTGCTGGTGAAGTTGGCATCGCGGCGCGGAGGAGCGGCTCCATTTACCGGGACATAGTAGTAGCGGCCATCGGGTAGAATCGTCGGAACTGCCGTGTTTAGGTCGCCCTGACGATTCAAGAACAGGCCGCGAGTACCCACGTAGCTGACGCCCAGCAGTGTGTTGGGCAGGATCTCGCGCTGGATGCTCATGTTCCACTGCATCATGTAGGTCTGCTTATTGTTATCCCACTGCGCGCCATCGTTGAAGACCGCGCCGGGCGCAGTGAACAACGCCGTGGGGTGCGGGAAGGTCAGCAGGGGGCTGGGACTCTGCGCGGACTTGGTGGTGAAGAACGGCGGCAGCGTCCGGTTGGCGTAGAAATAATCCCGGAAGATCATCTGGTAATAAAGTCCATACCCGCCGCGAATGGAGGTCTTGCCGTCGCCGGTGGCGTCCCAGGCGAAGCCGATGCGCGGGCTGAAATTCTTGATGGGCAGCTTGATAACCGGGTTGGTTACCACCAGCGTGTCGGTGGTAAACAGGCCGTCATAGTGCGAAGCTCGGCCGTTCACTTCGGTGGGATCGTTCTGGAACTCCCAGCGCACGCCAAGGTTCAGCGTCAACCCCTGAAAGGGCTTCATGTCGTCCTGTACAAACAAGCCAACAATGTTCTGCCGCCAGCCACGCACGGCGGTGCCGCCTGGCGTAACGCCGGTGAAAGTCGCTGGCACATTGCGCAGGAAGTTTCCCATGCTGGCGAAGGTGAACAGGCCGATGCCCCGGAAGACATCGTTTTCATTGGTCTGGATACGTTGGTAGTCGCCTCCAAATTTAATGGCATGACTGCCGTTGGTGTAGCTTACGGTATCGGTCAACTGATACACATTGTCCAGACGCGTTCGGGGCAGGTTGTTCGGCAAGGTGGGATTGGCGATGCCGGTGATGCCCAGCGGTCCCACGCCGGGAGAGGCCGCGTTGGGGATGAACCAAAGAGCCTCATTGTTCAGCAGGGGATTGATGGTCTCTGTCGAGTAACCCACCTTGGGTCGGTTGAATCCAATGCGAAACACGTTGAGCAGTTGCGGCGAAAAAATATGCGTCTCGCCGATCGTCGCATATTGATTGCGGATCGAATCGATCTGATTGTAGGTGGGCAGGGGTTGCGGTGTCGTCCTGCCGCTGTCGTCAATCGTGTAGCGCGCAAAGAGAGAGGACCCTTCCGAAAAATTGTGGTCCACGCGGACCTGGGCATAATCCTGATTGGTGGGTACGGAGAAGCTGCGGATGTACTCACCCCGGCCATCGGCCAATATGGGACGGCCCGGTGTTGGGTCGGGCCATAGCGCCAGATAAGGCCGTACTACCTCCGATATCGGGACAATGCAATTCGCTCCGTCCTGCGTGCCACCGATTGGTGCGGCGGTACACGCAGTTCCCGTCAGCGGCAGGTTCCCCTGTCGCGCCGCAATCGAGGGGATAAACGCGCTGGTGGCGTTGCCGACGCGCTGGCGCATTCCTTCATAGCCTCCGAAGGCGAATGTCTTGTCGCTGCGGATGGGTCCGCCCAGCGTTCCGCCAAATTGGTTCTTGCGCAGCGTGGATTTCCTGCCGTTGGCCAGGGCGTTGTCCTCCCAGCGCCTAGCGTCCAGCGCATCGTTGCGGAAGAACTCAAATGCGCTGCCATGCAGCTCGTTGGTTCCGGCTTTCGAGACCACGTTGATGACACCGCCGCCGGCGCGTCCGAACTCCGCGCTGAAATTCGAGGTGATCACCTGAAATTCCTGAATGGTGTCGACTCCCAAGGCTTGCCCGGAGGCGCCGCCAATGGCCATTCCATTGATGCTGTTGATGCTGGTGCCGTCCATCAGAAAGTTGTTCATGCGCGCGCGCGCGCCGTTGAAGCTCAGTTGCAGTCCCGCGCCGGTGGCCACGCCGCCGGAGGCTGAGCGCGCCTGGACCACGCCGGGCTCCATCAGGCTTAAGGAAACGAAGTCGCGACCGTTCAATGGCAGATCGCGGATCTGCTTTTCATTGACGATTCCCGACAGCGACGCGCTGGTGGTCTCCACTAGCGGGATTTCTCCAGCCACTTCCACTGTCTGGGTTACTTCGCCGACCTGAAGATCGACATCCACCACGGCATGGCGGCCCACGGTCAGTTCGATTCCGGTGCGAAGGTAGTTCTGGAAACCGGCCATGGAAGTTTCCAGCTCATAGTTTCCCGGCAGCAGTTGTGCCACGCTGTAGCGGCCCTGGCTGTCCGTCTGGACCGAGCGGGCCACACCGGTGGCCACGTTTCTCACGCGCACGGCGGCTTCGGGAATCACCGCTCCCGATCCGTCTTTCACCGCGCCTGAGATGGTCGCGGTGGTTTCCTGCGCCAGCAGCATCGCGGTATTTAGACCGCCGCTGACACTCGCCAGTAAACCCGCGATGAAAATAATTCCCAGCAATCGATTTCGCATACCACCCTCCGTTACTTTAAGCATTTTTGCCGCGATCCTGCTTCGAATAAAATGGCCCCGGTCGATGTCGCTCCAGCTTCGGCGACTTGCTGATTGCGGTGCACTCGCATGGTGTGGGGGAGTGGCAACGGGATAACGGACCTCATTTCCCGGCATCGATGTTTCGTAATGATTCCCCCAGAAACCACATCTCCCAGAAACGTCTCTATTTTCACTATGGAGATATCACGCGAACTTCCCGAATCATCGTTGCAATCCCAATAACCACAGCAGCTCACCGTATCCTACATGACTAGTAAAGCTCTTGCAGAGCAGGAGACCACACGAGTTCTATATGTGTCAAGCAAAAATGGCAAATCAGAGCGCGGCCCGTTCGCATCTTACAGGAAAATTTCATACAGGCTGGTGGGCAGGCGGGCAGGTGCGAGAGAACAATCCGTGATGGGCCGTGATCGGGCAGTGTCTCGGCAGGTTGGCAATACAGAACCTCCAGTCGCAACGCGCGAAGTTGTGTTGTACACTAAACCACAAAGATTGAATCCGTTCTTTGGTTTGGCAAGCAGCACGGAGTCTAAGGAGATATTACTTATGTCATCTGAAATACTTGCAATGAATAACCATCGTTATCGAAGGATTGCTTTGTTCATGGTGTTCGCGATCCTGGCACTAGGCGGACGCCTTTTGCTAACCATCGGCCCAATGAAGGAGGGATCGCGCGCGCTCACCATTGGAAAAGACCGGCTGGTGGAGTGGCAGCAACTGCCGGCGATGAACGGCCCCATGTGCGAATGGGCCCCCGCCAGCGCCGCGACAACACTGGCGGCTATGTCGCAACAAACCGCCGCAGGCCGCGCGGCCACCAGCACAAGTGGCAACACCAGCGCCCCGCAGCATCCCAGCCTGGAAGCGCGGGCGCGCGTGGCGACGCGGGCTTCCATGTATCGCGTGGAGGACCCGCACTTTGGGTTCGCCGGCATCACCGTCGATCCAGTGCGCAACGAGATCATCATCGCGGAGGAAAACGTCTCCAGCCTGGTGGTGTATGACCGTCTAACCAATACACCGCCCAACGCCGCGATGAGCGAGCCCAAGCGCGTGATCGGCGGCACCTCCACTTTTCTTGAGTTTGCCTGCAGCGTCTATGTGGACCCAGCCACCGGCGACATCTACGGAGTCAACAACGACACCATGAACTGGCTGCCGGTCTTCGGACGCGACGCCCAAGGCAACGTGTCGCCCAAGCGCAAGATACAGACCCCACACACCACCTTCGGCATCCTTGCCGACGAGACCACGCAGGAGTTGTTCCTCACCATTCAGGACGATCATGCTGTGGTGGTTTACAACAAGCTCGCCAAGGATAAGGACAGCCCTTTGCGGATTCTGCAAGGCCGCAAGACGCTGATGGCCGATCCGCATGGCATTGCGCTCGACACCAAGAAAGGTGAAATCTTCGTAGCCAATTGGGGGACCAACAACGACCGGCCTCCACTCTCGGAGGGCGGCGGCGGCGATGACCGCCACGAGCGCAAGGATTTCCCCGTGGGTCGGGCTCGCGCTTTCAGCGGCTCCGGCAAGATTCAGCCTGCTTCCATCACTGTCTACGCCAAGAATGCGCAGGGCGACACCGCGCCGTTGCGCGTGATTCAAGGCCCCAAGACACAGATGGACTGGCCTACCGGCTTGGCCGTGCATCCGGAGCGCGGCGAGATTTATGTGGCCAACGACACCGGCGATTCCGTGATCGTTTTTAAGGCGGATGCGCAGGGCGACGTTGCTCCGATCCGCGTCATCAAAGGTCCCCGCACGATGATTAAGAATCCCACCGGCGTAACTCTTGACCTGATCAACAATGAACTTTGGGTGGCCAATTTCGGCAGTCACTCGGCAACGGTTTACCCGGTGGACGCCGGCGGCAACGTCGCTCCCAGGCGGGTCATCCGCAGCGGCCCGATCTCGGCACCCTCGCCCAAACTCAGCAACGCTCATACCGTGGCCTTTGACACCAAGCGCGACGAAATTCTGGTCGCCAACTGAGTGGGCCATCCGCAAGTTGCGGCATTCGCCAGGACGGCGAATGGAGGAGCTCAGCCCACTCGAGAGATCGCTGGCCAGAACACCCTGTTCACACGCACCATGCATGACATGTCCTATGACCACGTGGCGGACGAAATTGTGGTGCCGCAATTTTTCGCTTTCGCCATTCTCACCTTTGCCGGCAACGCCAATGGCAACGTGGCTCCCAAGCGAATCATCATGGGGTCAAAGACGCAGATCAATAATCCACACGCGGTCACCGCTGATCCTGTTCACGGAGAGTATTTCGTTCCTGGACGGGCCGACGATCATCGCATCCTGGTGTTCAGCCGGAAGCAAGAAGGCGACGTGCCACCGATCCGCATCCTGAATACTCCCCATGAACCCGCCCGCGTTGGCGTGGATACGGTTCACAATCTGATCATCGTTTCCGGCAACGATCGCCTGCTCATATATGACCGTCTCGCTTCCGGTGACGACAAGCCGTTGCGCACCATTACGATTCCCAAAAGCGAGGGCGACCGAGGCACCAGCCTGATGGCGGTCAATTCGCAGAGTGGGATGATCTTTGTCGCTTCCGGGGCCGGAGGCCGCCACGAGCCGGAAGACTACGTTGGAGTGTGGAGCGTTTTCGACAATGGGGAAGTGGCTCCCCGCTGGACCATTGGCGGGCCAAGGGGCGCCTTAAAGGACATTCGCGGCGTCGCGCTCGACATCAAAAATAAGAACGTGATCGTAACCGACAAGACGCTCAACGCCATCCTGACCTTCAACGTTCCGGAGGCCTTCTAGGAAATTTGGTGGGATAGTTTGACAGAGCCGCGACCGTGAGGGAGCGGTCCCAGGAAGGTGGACGCGTTCAGGATGAACCGCTCCCTTCCGGTCGCGGCTCTGTCCCACCTACTTGAAGGGCCGCAGCCCCTATTCGCCGCTTACAACTGATTCCTGCTAAATAAGCCCGGCTCGCGCACTGCGCCATGTGCAGAGGCGTGTTCGCTCCCCGCGATTTCCGTCTGGTCGCCTTCGCCGGGCGCGAGAAATAGATTCGCCTCCACGCCATGCTGCTTTGTGTAGAGATCGAAGTAGCGGCCACGCGTTGCGAACAACTCCTGGTGATTG